>CACZIO010000037.1 GCA_902781215.1 uncultured Lachnospiraceae bacterium | reverse complement strand
GTAAGATTTATGTATTTATGTGGATTCGCCATGTAACTGATGAAGATATTAATTAATAGTTGACCGGCTAACTCACGACTGAAGTCACGAGAATGCGCCAGTGTTTGTTCAAAAGTCAGAATACCGTTCGCATTATATCTGCCAGAAAGGCAAATAAAATGGAGGAAAGGAGGTACCGGTATGGCGAAAGTTACGATGACTGGATTATCAGCTGAGTTATCAGAAGAGGAAATCAGGGAACTCGAAGCACTGGAGTCCAGAGAGATTGTGTATGATGAGGACTCCCCTCAAATGACAGAAAAAATGCTTTCACAATTTCACCGGTTTGATACCGTTCCTGTGCAGATCAGCCAGTCAAATATAAGCACTGTAAGGTCCTTTGGTAAAAACTATCAATCAGTACTCACACGGCTCCTGAATCTTGCACTGCAGGATACAAATTTAATCAAGCGTGTTCTGTAATCTGCTTCCAATTATTCCGACATATTAACCGTCTGTTTAAGATAAACACTACGGTAGGCGGCTGGTCTCAGTCAGTCGCTGCGAATCCAATGCAGAAAACCTGTATCAGACAACCGTCACTTGGCCGAGTGGCGGTTGTTTTTCTTTTACAATCGTTTTTGTCAAGGATGATACAGCTCAAGACTCCATGGAACCGTCCAGAATCTTATAGATCTTCGGCATATCCAGATGTTCCCGCAGCGTTTCCGCCAGCAGATCATACTGAACCTCTTTATATGTCAGTGGATTCTCTGCTTCTGCTCCTGTGCCTTTTTCGTTCCCTTGCGCCAGCATAAACCCTTTTCTCTCCGCCAGGATCTGCGAGATCCGGCGGGCGACGCCGGGTGCGTCAAAGACTCCGTGTACGTAGGTCCCGTAGACATTTTCCCACGCGGCTCCGTCCGGAGCTTCCTCTTCCGTGCGCAGGTCCCGAATATGGCAGAAAGCCTCCGCCTTTGTCGTTGTTTTCCCGCTCTCTATATCAGCATTTTCCCGGCTTTCGCAGGAAATATGTGAATCAGGCGACACGTCTGGCTCTCCTGAAGCGCTCCTGCACGCATCCCTGCGGGCTGCTTCCGTGCGGCCCATGTGGATCTCATAGCCCTCGATCTCCATGCCGCCCAGGGCCTGCAGAGGTCCCGGCAGGTTCCCGATCCGGCCTCGGACCCGGGTGCGCCGTTTTTCAGAAGAAAAAACCGTTTCCAGGTTCAGGTATCCCAGTCCCTCCGCGGTTCCGCCTTCCTCGGTCCTGTCCGGATCCGCGATCCAGCGGCCCAGCATCTGGTAGCCGCCGCAGACGCCGAAGATCACGCGTCCCCGCTGCCGCATCTCATCGACCGCCGCCGCCATGCCGCTCTCACGCAGCCAGCGCAGGTCCGCCATGGTATTCTTCGATCCCGGCAGAATGACCATATCGGGATCGCCCAGGGCATCCGGCCGCGACACGTAGCGCAGATCGACCTCCGGGATTCTGGAAAAAACATTAAAATCCGTGAAGTTGGACAGGTGGGGGATCCGGACGACCGCGATCTCCACCGGTTTCCCCGCCGGAGACCGGTTGGTCTGCGCCAGCTGCGGCGCCAGGGAATCCTCGTCGTCGATGTCCAGCTGCATGTAGGGCACCACGCCGACGACCGGGATCCCGCCCCGCTCCTCCAGCATGGCGATCCCCGGATCCAAAATTGTCTTGTCGCCCCGGAATTTGTTGATGATAAAGCCCTTGAGCAGGGCCTGCTCGTCCGGATCCAGCAGCATCTGCGTGCCCAGAAGCTGGGCAAAGACCCCGCCCCGGTCAATGTCGCCGGCCAGCAGGACCGGCGCGCCGACCGCTTTTGCCAGCCCCATGTTGACGATGTCATCCTTTTTCAGATTGATCTCGGCGGGGCTCCCGGCGCCCTCAATGACAATGATATCATACTCCGAAGCCAGAGACCGATAGGACTCCAGGATCATGGGCATGA
Organism: uncultured Lachnospiraceae bacterium; assembly: GCA_902781215.1. Lineage (GTDB taxonomy): Bacteria > Bacillota > Clostridia > Lachnospirales > Lachnospiraceae > CAG-791. The sequence goes on along the minus strand of CACZIO010000037.1, from coordinate 44,063 downwards.
GGCTCCTCTTGTAGGAAAAATACTTCCTGGCGTCCATGTCGCCCAGGACCTCGCCCCGCACAATGACCTGGGATCCGGTATCTGTGGTGGGTTTGAGCAGGACCGGGTTCATCCGGACATCCGGCTCGATCCCGGCGGCTTCCGCCTGCATGACCTGGGCCCGCCCCATCTCCAGCCCGTCGGCTGTGATGTAGGAGTTGAGGGCCATATTCTGGGATTTGAAAGGGGCGACCCGGTAGCCGTCCTGCCGGAAGATCCGGCACAGACCAGCCGCCAGCAGGCTCTTGCCCGCATTGGACATGGTCCCCTGGATCATGATTGCTTTCACCATTTTCTACTCCGTATCTTCGCTTGTCATTGATCCTCCTGGTGAGTCGCCAGGGACGTATCTAGCTGGCTCTTTTTGAGCCACCCGGTGAGCCACCCGGGACGTATCTCATCGGTTTTTTTGAACCGACAGAATCGCACCAGGCGATTCTTTTGTATCGGGAAAATCGATCCCGGTGGTTTTTTGTACCGGGAGAACCGTCCCAAGCGGTTACAGGCGGTTCTTTTGAACCGGGAGAACCGACTCAGGTGTTTCCTACCGCATGGCGCGGATCTCCGCCAGGTACCCGTCGTCGATCTGCGCCTCCTCAAAAGTTGCCATGTCATTCATGAGCACACAGGCGGCTTCCAGGACCTGGAAGGCCAGGGGGCAGCCGCTGCCCTCGCCCAGGCGCATGTTCAGCTGAAGCCAGGGGTCCAGTTTGAGTTCCCTGGCGGCGCGCATATAGCCGATCTCCTCCGAGGCATGGGATGGGAACATAAAATCCCTGCTGAACGGGCAGATTCTCTTGGCGCAGAGAGCTGCCACGATGGAGATAAAGCCGTCGATGACGACCGGGATCCGGAAGATGGCAGCGCCGAGAAAAACACCGCACATGGCCGCCAGGTCCAGGCCGCCGACCTTTGCCAGAATATCGATGACATCCGGCACCCCGTCAGCCTCCGCGGTGCCATCCGTTCCTTCCCGCCGAAAGGCATTCTGACGGGCGCTCCTCTGCGTGTCCAGCCCGTGGAGTTTTAAGGCGTCTGCGATGACCCGTTTCTTTTTCGCGAAAGCGGCGTCCGTCAGCCCGCCGCCCCGACCGGTCACGGTCTCCACAGCCAGGCCTGTCAGTGCCGCGAGGACCGCGGAGGATGTCGTCGTATTGCCGATGCCCATCTCGCCGACACCGATCACCTGAATCCCGTCCTGATGTGCCTTCCGGGCGCGCTCGATCCCGACACCGATTGCAGCAATGGCCTCCTCACGCGTCATCGCGGGCTCCTTGGCAATGTTGCCCGTGCCACGGCGAATCCTGCGCTGAACGATTCCAGATCCCGCCCGTCCGACAGATTCCGCTCTCTGTCCAGACTTCGTTTCTGCGGAAATGCTGATATTATCCGAATCAGCATGCCCTTCTGCTGCACTTTCAGCACCGGTATTCCGGGGAATCTCATAGGGCGTCGCGATCCCGACATCCACGACATCCACATCGCAGCCAAAATGGGCGGCCATGGCGGACATTCCGGTCAGGTGCCTGGTCATGTTCAGAGCCTGGGAAAGGGTGACGATGGGCGGTGTGGAGGAGACTCCCTCCTCGACGACCCCGTTGTCCGCGCACAGGACGATGATCCGCCTGCGCTTCACAGTGTTATTCACCCTGCCGGTGATTCCGGCCAGCTGGATGGCTGCATCGGTGAGCTTGCCCAGGCTTCCGGGCGGCGCCGCCAATGACTCGACGTACCGCCGCGCCGCCTGTGCAGCCTCCGCGTCCGCGCCGCGGACTCCCTGCAGCAGTTCATTCAGTTCCTGTTCCGTCATCCTTTCCCGGAGTTTCTCCTGAAACGTGTCCATTGTTCTCTATACCTCCCGTAAGAAGTTTCAAATTTCGTAAATCCGCATAGACAAAAAGCGGCAGGAGATGCCGCTTTTGTCATATCATCATGCTAAAAACTGGGGATTTTTAACAACAAATGAACATGTCCGGTATGGATGGGCGGCATCCAGCTTGTAAAATAGAAACGGGGACGTTCCGCCCTGATTGCAGAATGCCCCCGCAGATTCTGATTCTGTCAAAAAAGCGTCGGATCCAGGCTGTCCTAGTCCTGTGTTCTCTCTGTCTCCTCCGCAGCGATGCAATATAAGTATGCGCCGCAGCAATGAACTGACCATGGACAGGACTTGTCTCTTGTTCCTGTTTCTTCTGCTCTGACCGTCTCTTCCTCCCACCGAGGAAGGCCGTTTTCCTTTCACAGTAAGTCTCCTGGCTTGGCTTCATCCTTTCTGATAATGCCGCTCGTCAGAGCGGCAACCTGAAGAGAAATTCGCATTTCAAAGCCTTACATATAAGGGCTTTGAAATTGGCGATATTCTCTGAAGGATCATGCAATTTGGGCCGCCTCGCGGCACAAATGCTGGAGTGAAAAAACGCTATCAAGCGTTTTTTTCACTCTTCTCCCTGTCTTCCCGAGAATAATGTCTCAGTGACTTCCCTGATGTCGTCCGGTACGGAAAATGTCCGGCAATCTGGAACGGGATTTGTCTGCCTCACAGTAGCGGGGGCTGCTCCGGTTTTCAACCGGATTCCTTATTGAGCTCTTGTGAGCGCTGTGAAAGATTTGAATTTCTGCCATTATAACACAGATTTCAGCTGTTCTTTGTAATTATTATGCTTTTTTTGTATTTTCGTATTTTTCATGTTACAGCAAAGGCTGAGTTGTCATCATCACCTGGAAGGACCATGATCCCGCAATTCCAAAATTTATCCCATTAAAACAAAAATAATGACAATCATATGGACAAAAGAGATTAGAATAGACAGGGAAAAGAGAAAAAGACATTCAAGACTCACTCATGATTCTTACGTCCCGCTTATAAAAGCGGCGCTCTTCCCCACTGAGATAAACAGTGAGGCATAAATAAAGGAGACACCGGATATGAAAGGCATCGGCATTGATACGGGCGGCACGTGTACGGACGCCGTGATCTATGATTTTGAGAGCGGGACCGTCGCGGCCTCGGCCAAGACACTGACCACCCACCACGACCTCAAGATCGGCATCGCGGAGGCACTGCGCCGGCTCCCGGAGGACCTGCTGCGGGAGTGCGGGCAGGCGGCGCTGTCGACGACGCTGGCCACCAACGCCTGCGTGGAGAACCTGGGCGGGCGCGGCAAGATCATCTTTTTCGGCGTCTCGCGCAAGGTATTCAAACAGACCTGGCGCAGCTACGGCTTCCGGTCCCTGGATGACATCATGCTGGTGGACTGTCACATCGTCTCGGATCCGGCCGAATCGGAGGAGCCGGACTGGGCTGCCTTCAGGGAGAAGATCCCCGCCTTCCTCGCGGACTGCGACTGCGTCAGCGTGGTCCAGCTCTACGCGGCGGACCACGGCGGGGCCTATGAGCTGAAGGCCCAGGAGATCATCCGGTCCTTCCCGGCCTTCGCGGACATGCCGGTCATCCTGGGCAACACACTCTTCGCGGACCGCAACGCCATCCGGCGCGGGGCCGGCGCCCTCCTCAACGCCCGCCTGGTCCCGGTCGTCTGCGCCTTCATGGCGGCCATCCGGGAGGTCTTTGCATCTTATCAGCTCGACGTGCCGATCACGATCATCCGCAGCGACGGGTCCCAGATGTCGGAGACCTTCGCGTCGGAGCGGCCGGTCGAAACGCTCCTGTGCGGCCCCGCCGCCAGTGTCATCGGCGCCTGCACCCTGTCGGATGCCCCCAATGCCCTGGTCGTCGACATGGGCGGCACGACGACGGACATCGCCATCGTCAAAAACCGCATCGTCCGCCGGGCCCAGGACGGCATCCAGGTCGGCGACTGGAAGACCTTCGTCAAGGGCCTCTACGTCGACACCTTCGGCCTGGGCGGGGACACCCGCATCTACTACGACCGCGGAGGCAGGATCCGCCTGGCAAAGACCCGCGTCCAGCCCCTCTGCTCGCTGGCCGCGGAATATCCCCAGGTCCTGGAAGACCTGCGCACCCTGGACGCCTCCGGCCGGCTCAATGTCGCCCCGCTCCACGAACACTTCATCCTCCTGCGGGACATCGGGCCGGAGGATCCGGACCACACCCGCTTCTACAACAGCGAGCACGCCCTCTGCCGGGCCCTGCAGGAAGGCCCCCTCTCCTTCGAGAAGGCGGCCGCCGCCATGGGAAAGGACATCTACACGGCGGACTTCTCCCGGCTGGAATCAGCCCGGGTCATCCTGCGATGCGGGCTGACGCCCACGGACTTCATGCACCTGCGCGGCGATTTCGACGCCTACTGCGGAGAGGCTTCGGCCTGCGCAGCCTCCTTCTTTGTCCGCAGCTCCGAGGCGGAATCCGTGGAGGACCTCACCGCGAAGGCCTACGATCTGGTCACGGAGCGCCTCTACAAAAACCTTGTCCGGATCCTCCTGACGACTGAATGCGACCCTCTGGCAAAGAAACCCTTCGACAGCCAGATGGAGACCCTCATCGACTACGCCTGGCAGCTGGCCCGCACGGGCAGCCGCCGGGTCCGCGGCTTCCTGCCGCAGATCTTCGAGACCCGCGCGAAGCTGGTCGGCGTCGGCGCCCCGACCCACATCTTCCTGCCCCGGGTGGCGAAGATGCTCCGCACGCAGGCCGTCCTGCCCGACCACGCCGCGGTCGCCAACGCCGTCGGCGCCGTCACCGGCCGCGTGATCGCCATCGCGGAGGTGGAGATCCGCCCCGTCACCGGTGACAACTACGGCGACGCCCTGGTCGTCGCGCAGGACACCCGCCAGGTCTTCAGTTCCCGCGCGAAAGCGCTCAGCTTCGCGCGCAAAGAAGGCCGCCGCATCGTCCGTGAGAAGGCCCTGGCCCAGGGCGCGGCGGACGAGCTCGAGATCCGCGAGGAACGGGTCCGCAACGAGGCCCCCATGGGCTACGGGACCATCTGGCTCGGCGACACCCTGCGCTTTACCGCCTCCGGATCCATCATGTAAAGCAGCGAGGAAAAGCCGTGAGAGCTTCATGCCTTCGGACATTTTTCCGTGAAACACAGCATCCACGACAATAAAAAGACAGCCGCATCCGTGTTTACCCGGATGCCGGCTGTCTTTTCTGATGTCCGCCGTCATGCTTGTCCGTCATATTAAGTCAAAAGTGCCTCCGCACAGTGACAGCGCAAATATGTCAGGGGCCGTTGTTCCGGCTGCGCCGTCTGACACTGATCATGGATGGATCATTCCGCCTTCACGGGATCCGTGACCTTGACCTTGTGGTCGTACCACTTGCCCTTTTCACCGACCAGGGCACAGTCGAACTCCTCACCGATGACGGGGACGGGGATATCAAAGCCGTAGACCTCCTCGGTCATGCCGTCGCTGTAGGTCACCTCGTCGGTGGTGGGCTCCAGCAGGACGGCGCCGTCCGCCTGGGCCTCCTCGGCTGTGCCGGGGAAGAGGTTGACGATCTTTTTGGAGGCCAGGCTGACATGGATGGTCATCTGCCCGTCCTTCACGGTCAGCTCGCCCCTGCCTTCCTTCGCCTCATTGACGTGGAACATGCTGCTGTCTGTCGTAAATGTCGCGGTGTAGGTGCCGTCCTCAAGTGCCGCAGACGCGGACGCATCAGCAGATCCCTAGTCCGCGTCCGCCTCCATGGCTGCGCCGGTGTGGGTCACATAGAGGGCCTGGACTTCAGGAATGCGGCCGAGACCCGCGATCTGGCAGTCGACGCTATCGAAGCTCCCGTCCGCCGTGAACATGCTCTTCCAGGAATCCTCGTCGTCGCCGGCCATGTCGTTGTTGGCGTGATCGCCCGCCACGACCATCAGGGGACGAAGGATGACCTTCTTATAACCGGCTTCCTTGACCCTTGCGATGATGTTCTCGCAGGAGGTTTCCTCGGGTTCACCCTCGACGGTTCCGATGAAGACGTTCTTATAGCCAAGCTCATCCATCTGGGACTGCATCTGGCTGTAGGTCACCTTGGCGACATGCGCGGTTCCGTGGCCCATGAATACGAAGGCTGTTCCGTCCTGTGCGGCGGCATCAAGGCTGTCATAGCCTGCTTCCTTCACCGCTTCCGCCGTGACGGCTTCCGCAACGGCCTTCTTGTCGTCGTTGACAGCCGTGGCGTCCTCGCCGACCTCGCCCAGGAGGGGCTCCGCGATGCGGACGGACTCAAAGTCGCCCTTCACTGCGTCGACAGCGGCGGTGAGCTCGTCATACTCGGCGCCGTGCATCAGGTGTGTGGGCTGGATCACCAGGTTCTTAACGCCGTTCTCTTTGGCGCGGGCCAGGGCCTGGTCGATGTTGTCGATGGCCTCGTCGTCGCGGGCCTGGACATGGTTGATGATGATCTGGGCGGTGAAGGCTCTGCGGACGGACCAGTCCGGATACGCCGCTTCCAGGGCTGCCTCGATGCCGCCGATATCGGTCGCGCGGCTCTCGTTGAAGGATGTGCCGAAGCTCACGACCAGGAGCTCGTTCTCGCCGATGTCGTCGCCGTTGCGGGGATCATCCGCAGAGGCGTCGCCGGTGTCGCGGCCGAAATAATCGGGATCCGCTTCCTCGCCTTCGACCATGGCCTTCTGCTCATCGGTCAGGGCATCCCATGCCGCCCTTGCCGCCGCGATATCCGCGTCGGTTGTCTCTGTGCGCTCCTGCACATAGATGGCGTCGATCAGGGCCGCGCACTCAGCCGCCAGCTCCTCGTCGGTCTTTGCGACCTGGCCGGCTGCCGCTACGGTCGCCGCCGCTGCTGCCGTGTCTGCCGCGGGGGCAACATCCGTCTCAGCGGTGTCGCCTGCGTCTTCCGCAGCTTCCTCGCCGCCGGCTTCTTCCTCTGTCTCCTCTGCCGCGCTCTCAGCGGGTGCGGAACTGCTGCCTGCACTGCTGCCGCAGCCGGCCAGAAGAGCACCTGCCATGACAGCTGACAAAATGATTGCTGCAACTTTCTTTTTCATGGTTCCTCCTCTTGAAAAACAAATGTGCTTCCGAGTGTGGTACGGGCGCACGACTGCGTCTCACAGACAGCCCGCGGGCATTGCGTCGGCAGACATTCCGCCGGATTCCGGCATGATCAGCTGCCTGATCACCTGCTGTAAAGGGCTTTCCTGCCGCAAAGGGCTCTCTGTAATAACAAAAGAAACCGCCCCGGTCAGGGACGGTCACATCATCGGAAAACAACAAAAGAACCCGCAGCAGGTCTTCCCGGCTGTGCCGGAACGCTCCCGCGCAGATCACCTTCTGTTCTGTCCTCCGGTCATGCACCGTGACCACAGACATTCTCCTGCAGGCAGGTCTCCTGACTTATGGCACAGCCTGTCCGGAAACATGTCATGATGTGTCATGACAATTCGTGACGTTTCCACCACAGGCTCCTTTCCGCGCCTTCCCGGCAGTATTCCATGCAGTTACATACAGATCCCGGAGAAGAATCTGTAAATGTGAACTGCTGCCAGTGGCCGTATGCGGAAAGTGGATATGACTTCCTGCCAATTACAGTTGCGGGACAGTCCGGGATTTCCACCCGGTTCCCTTTTCACCTCCGATTTGAATAGCGGAGGCACCTGCAGAATTCTGTTAATACTTGTACATTATACGACTTTTTATCGCAATGTCTGGTAATTATTTCAGTTTTTTTGTTCCAATCAGTTGACCAGGTCTGACGGACTGCACCAGAGAGCTCCGGCCAGGGACAGAACCGTCTCTGCAGCCGCCCTGCGCACATCCTTCCTCCCGACTTCATACTCCTGCAGAGTCCGCAGGTTGACACCCGATCGCTCGGCGAGCTCCTGCTGGGACATGCCCAGCCTTTTCCGGTACATCTGCAAGCGCGAGATGCCGCCCCTTCGCTGCAATAGCGCTTCGAGTTCGTCCGCCGTCTTTTCCTCCGACGCCGTGTGATAGGCGGGGTACATGCGCTGAAGATCCTGTCCTCCTATAAATGCAAGAATCTCCGGAAAGGTCCTGCCGCTCCGCCACTGGTAATAGGCCAGGGCAAATCCCCTCCAGTATGCTTCCCCCGTGTCATAGCGGACAAGAGGCGCCGGCTCCGCCCCCCTGTCCGCATAGGTTGCTTCAAGCAAACGGCGGCACAGTTCGGTTCCGGACAGACCGCAGATGACACGCGGATCCCCCTTTTCCCACCGGTCGGCATATCCACTGCGGACAAACATTCTCAGCAGCAGGTCCTGATCCAGGCCGCAGGCCTCCTCCCCGTATTCGACCATTTCACCCATATTTCTCATGGCGTCATCCAGATAAATCTCAGAGTAAGCTCCTCGCATGATGTCTCCCCCCTGCTTTCTCAGGTATTTCTCATCAGGTCGCTGAGGTATCTGCCTTCCTCCGCATCATCCTCAAGCATTCTGCGGAACTTCTGCCTGGCAGTCTGATCCCTCTGCATTCTCTTCGGATAATACACACCTCCATCCACAGGAACTGCGTCACGGAAACGAAGCCTTTCAAACATCCGGGGACTCCGTATCACATACTGAAGTCCAAGGTCTCCCAGGCGCATAGCCGAAGACAGCTGGCCGACTGTCAGCGTATTGCTCAAAAAAGCGCGTGCATATGAAAAATAAGAATCATCCGCCCGGTAACCGATCAGATAATCATATTTTGAAATATCCGGGAGAAGGTGTGTGCACAGAAATTCCTTCCCCCTTCTCTCAACGGGACTCCCAAGCCTGACCGACCTGTTGTCCACAAGGATCGCCATCCACTGCAGAACCACCTCTTCCTCCGTGGAAAGGTCGACACCTCCCCCCATCTGCGCCGGGGGCTGTGCACCGCGCAGCCGCTGCCTCCTTTCCGGCACCTGCTGGAGATTCAGATAAGACATCCCGTTCTCGTCCACTTCATAGCAGTTCACAAATCCGCCGCGCTCATCTGCCGCAGCCCATTCCTTCGCAAGCTCTATGTCCTCTGTGCAGTAAAAGCCCAGGCCATAATCATTGTCCCTTCTGCCGGCGCCGTACTGCGGCTTTTCTATTATCTTCACAGAACCGTGATAGATCTTTCTCACCTGTTTCCGCCTTTACTGAAAATAATAATACCATTAAAATACACTACGTCTTTGGACGTACTTTTGTACAATTATAGGTCTTCCTGCAGCGGGATGCAAGTAAAAAAGCATATCTCGAAGCGGAACACAGAGCTCACTGTTGAAAAAAGGACAGACGCCCTCCAGTCAGGGGCTCTGTCCTTTTTGAGATATTCCTATGACTCTATTTCACGCTGTTACTTTTTATAGGCACCGTAGGTCTTGGCAATGTCGACCATGAGGCGGGCATTGTCAAAGGCATCCGGGGAGATCAGCTCACAGCCGGTCGCCAGCATGAAGCCGCCGCCCTTGGCCATGGCGTCGATGTTGGCCTTGCACTCGGCCTCGACCTTCTCGGGCGTTCCGACGGTCACGGTGGTGGGAGCTACGCAGCCGATCAGGGTCGTGACATCGCCGTATTTCTCCTTGCACTCGACGAAGTCGGCGCAGTCATCCGGCGGATAGAGGAAGGAAATGGCTTCGGGGTGCATGCGGTTGATCTGGGCGTCGAAATAGATCTTGCCGCCGCAGTTGTGGATCATGACCATGGCGCCCCTTGCGTGCACATGCTCGGCCAGCTGCTGGACCCACTCGCCCTCGAGCTCGTCCCACATGTCCTTGCTCATGATGGAGCCGGAGGAGAAAAGCGTATCAAACATGATGCCCTGGACGCCGGTATCCAGAAGGGCATCGCAGTACTCCTGCAGAACCTGAGTGATGATACCTGCGGTGTCGTGCACGACCTCGGGCTGCTCGATGCAGTCGACGTACATCTCCTCCTGGTTGCGGAGCATGGAGAGCGTGCCCAGCGGTCCAAAGACAAAGGCGATCACGGGGAACTCGCCCTTGGATGCCTCCACCAGCTTTTTGCAGACATCAATGTGCATCATCATGCGGTCGCAGGTATGGAAATCGACATACTGGATCTTGTCGTACTCGTCCTCATCGCCGATGACCTGATTCTTGTAATTGGGGTGAGCCGCCTCGTGCTCGGGGAAAACCAGCTCCTGGCCCCAGGCTGTGCACTCGACAGACAGGTCGATCAGGGTCACGATGCAGTCCAGGTCAAACTCCTCCCGGGCCTTGAGCAGACCCTTCGCGCAGGTGTCCGCATCCGTGGACCACTCGCGGCAGTTGGCCCCGATCAGGTTGCGGGAGACACCCGCCAGCAGGGGATAGACCGGCACACGATCCGGCTCCTGATGATTCAGCGCCATGACGACGCGCTCCATTGAATTCATTTTTCATCCTTTCCGAGGTTTTTCGAGACCTCCTCGTCTAAACAAGTGGTTTTACTTCTCTTTATGCATACCTTTTTGATGCATGCCTTTTTGATTCATCCGTATACAGTAACCCAATTATAAGCTCCGGTCAGATGTCTTTTTAGAAACAATCCTCTGCATTTTTGTAATTTTTTTGGCTCCTGGCCGGAGTCCTTTCCAGTATCCCTCCCGATCCCGTCACGTCCCGTCCGTCACCTGTGATCCGCGCAATATCAGTGAAACAGCACACACCCGGTAAAGGTCACCGTGTTGCGGCCGTAATAATAAGGCGTATTCGCGCTCTTGCAGACATCCGTGACCAGCAGTCCGTAGGCCTCCATCGACGTGAAGGCGCGGTCCGGGAAGCGGCAGGGCGCATCGGGGTAGGTGCAGGGCGCACAATCCACACCGCAGCCGCCGCTCCCCATCGGCAGTATATCCTCTCCCGTCTCACGGATGCGGGTGCAGTATTCCAGAAAGCGGCTGCGCTGCAGCGAGGATGCCTCTTCGATTGCCTCTCCGTCGAACTCATCCTCCATCTCTGCCGTCGTCTGCAGGATGATCCCCCAGCTGTACTGCTTCGCCTTTTTCCTACTCTCCGCAAGGGTTCCGCAGGCAGGCGGGCAGGTCCAGGTCTTCTTATAATTTCCGCACTTGTCGGTCTTGCACATATCCCGCACTTCCTTGAGGAATTTCAGATCCTTCGCCGCAAAGATTCCTCTGCCGCGCAGGCCCAGTTCCTCCGCCAGTGCAATCGCTTCTTCTTTTGTCATGTCTGTTTCTCCCGGTCCTCCTGTACCTTTTTCCTGTATTCCGGAGACAAAGGGACGGTTCTTCGGTTCCCTCTCACAAACTGCGCGTCTGACAATATACAGCCGACCTGTCATCTCCGCTCCCGCCGCCCATACACGGCCCATCCGCTCATTCCTGCTCCGGAAAAAACATATGCTCCATATAGAGGTCGCTGAAGAGAGGATTTTCCGCCAGTGCCGTCTCCTGCGCCATTTCCGCGGTTCTTGCCATGCGTTCCAGGACGGAGGGGTCTTGCGCCGCCATCACGGCGCCGGCCAGGGAGCTGTTGCCGACAGGCTCCATCCGGTCCAGAAGCTCCTCCGGCAGCAGGCCGATGCCGACCGCCTTCTCCAGGTTGATCTTCTGGCCGAAACCGCCGGCCAGATACACCCTTCCGACGCCGTCATAGTCCATACCGAAGGCCTGGAGCAGGACCTCCATGCCGGCGCGGACCGCGGCCTTGGCCAGCTGCAGTTCGCGGACATCCTTTGCCGAGAAGGTAACGCCTTCCGCCAGGGGAAAGCCGTCTTCGATCCACTCGTCGTCCATGCAGCCGGTCTCGTCGACGATCTCCTCCTTCAGAAGTTCGTACATGACCTCGATGACACCTGTCCCGCACAGACCCGCGGGCGGGGCACCGCCGATGGTCTCCACCGCGGCACGTCCCTCTGTAATCGTGACGGCGCTGATGGCGCCGGGGATGCCGGCCATGCCGCAGCTGATGTTGCCGCCCTCGAAGGCAGGACCCGCCGCCGTCGAGGCACAGACGATCCTGTCGCGGTTTCCGATCGCCATCTCCCCGTTCGTGCCCAGGTCCACCAGGATGCAGACCTCTTCGCTCCGGTCCATACCGCAGGCCACGATCCCGCTGACGATATCCGCCCCGACAAAGGTGGAGATGCCGGGCAGGATCGTCATGTTTTCATAGGAATGCAGAGAGATATCGACCGGCGTATAGGGCGCGACCCCCAGCGTCCTGCAGGAGAGTCCCTGCAAAAGATGCTGCATGGTCGAATTGCCGCTGATCACCCGCCTTGTCCCGGCGGGCAGGCCAAGCTGTCCCTGCAGCAGGTCCAGGTCCCGCAGGATCGTGCTCCGGAGCATTGCCCCCTTTCCGCGATTGGACGCGTCGATCCGGCTGATGACATCCGCCCCGAAGGCCCGCTGGTGGTTGACCCCCGCGGCTGTCCCCAGGACCTGTCCCGAGCCTGCGTCCACCGCGGACATGACAATGGTCGTCGTCCCGATATCCACAGCCGCCACGACAGGAGATCCGGCACTGCAGGCCTCCACCTGGCCGCTCTGTTCGTCCTGTCCGCTCTGCCGGTCCTGACTGCCCTGCTCGTTCTGTCCACTGCCTTTTTCCGACGCTTTCGCAGGTGCAGAAAGGTCTTTCCCGCTTCCCTGCCCGTCCGGCTGCCGCAGCGCCTCCGCTGACACAGAAAATGAAGTCTCCACCTTCATCTCCGCTTCGTCCCCTGCCAGAATCTCGACCTCCATGCCGACCTCCGGCTCCGTCAGGCAGGCCAGGCGCACGCCCGCTTCCAGGTCATCCGCGCTCAGAAGCTCCCGCTCCGCCTCTGTCACCGCCGGAGGATCATTCAGGATGCGGACCCTGCATTTTCCGCAGGTGCCGCTCCCGCCGCAATAGGCAGGCACATATACACCGCGGCCCTGCAGCAGGTCCAGCAGCGTCTTTTCTCCATTTGTCTCTTCGATGATGATCTTTCTGTCTTCCATCCTGTATCCCCGGTCTGTGCTCCCCCCCTGCCGCTATACACAACAGGCCCCCGTATTTTCCACGGAGGCCTGTGTCTGTCTGTTACTGTAAATCCCCGATCAAATCGGTCCGGCAGCGAATGATCAGCCCGCCAGAAGCTCCAGGGCCTTCTCCGCCGCACTGGGCGCGTCCTCGGTATAGGCATCTGCCCCGATGCTGTCGGCAAACTCCTGGGTCACAGGCGCGCCGCCGACCATGATCTTGACCCTGTCGCGGATGCCGGCTTCCTCCGCCGCCTTGACGACCTCGCCCATGACGGGCATGGTGGTGGTGAGCAGGGCGGACAGGCCGATGATATCGCAGTTTTCATCGATGGCTGTCTGGATGAACTTCTCCGGAGAGACATCGACGCCCAGGTCGATGACCTCGAAGCCCTTGCCTTCAAACATCATGATGACCAGGTTCTTGCCGATATCGTGCAGGTCGCCCTGGACCGTGCCGATGACGACCTTGCCCTTGCCGGTCGTATTCTCACCCGCCAGATAGGGCTTGAGGACCTCGGATCCGGCCTTCATGGCACGCGCGGACACAAGGACCTGCGGGACGAAGATCTCATTCGCCTTGAATTTGGCGCCGACAACATCCATACCGGCCAGAAGACCCTTGGTCAGAACTTCATTGGCATCGATCCCTTCGTCGATCGCCTGCTGACAGAGCTTGGCGACATCCTTGCGCTTGCCCTTCTGCAGCATTGTCGCGATCTGCTCCAGAACTTCACTCATCTGTTTTCTCCTTTCGTTAAAAATCCCCAGTATTTGTTGCATATATTGCTGATCAATATTTTATCGAAGCAGCCGTCTCTGTTTTGGTAATAATATTGAAAAATTAGTAGGTTTTTCCGGCCGCATCACCGGCGTTCACCGGTACTGGCGCGGCGTGAGGCCCGTATATTTTTTGAAGACCTTGGTGAAATAACTCTGGTCGCGGTAGCCGCAGGCAACGGCAATGTCGATAATGGGATAGTCCGTGTTGGTCAGCAGGCGCTCCGCCTCCTCGACGCGGACCCGGTTCAGATACTCCTTGAAGGTCATGCCGGTGACCTGCCGGAACAGCATGGACAGGTAGGAGGCATTGACATGATATTCCTCCGCGACACTGGCCAGGGTGATCTCCTCCGGAAAATGGTGGGCGATGTAGTCCACGGCGTTTTTGATGACCCTGCTGTTTTTTTCAGGCGACTGAAAAATGCTGTCCGTAAAGATCTCGATGTTGTCCTGGAATCGGTAACAGATGTCATAGACACTGCGGGACCGGGAGATGGCCAGGATCAGCTGCTGGGTCGTCTCAAGGACCGTGTTCGAATCCGCCCCGCGGCTGATCGCGGCGCGCGAGAGCAGGGCGCACAGCTCCACGATCCTCAGCTTGATCTTCTCTGTATCATGCCCCTCATATAACAGGATATGGCCCAGCAGCGTATTGAGATTTTCCCTGGCCTTTTCGACATTGTTGACCTTGATGCTGCTGATGAGCTCATTCTCCAGCTCGATCGGGTAGCTCCGTCCCTCCCGGACGCCGCTGTTCTTGTAGAGCTGGATCGATTCGTTGATCCTGGACTGCTGCAGGAGCTTCTCCTTGTTGGTGGCGATGATCGCCCGGCTCTCCACCAGGACGCTCCGCATCAGGTAGCGGAAGAGCACACTGATCTGTGTGACGGCTTCGGGGGAATAGACGGGGAGCTCTCCTGCGTCCTTCATCAGGATCGCGATCCTGTCGCGGGTGATCCTGCCGCTGACCTCCATATCCTCTGCCAGGGTCTCATCCGGCTCCTCCATCAGGAAGGGGCCCGCCAGCACGGATCCGAACTGTTTGCCCTTGACCATGACCGGATAGACGATGTGGTGGAGACCGCTGTGGCAGCTGAAGACATAGGATTCCCCGAAATCTCTCGCCATCTGCCCGGCCCGCGCATGCTCCTGCGCGCAGGTCCTGGCGGGCATCCCGTACTGCAGGTAGTCCCGGCAGAAGGCATACTGGTCCCCGAAGGAAAGGATGGTCCTGCCGTCCTCCGTGATCAGCATGACATTCAGTTTTGCGGCTGTGTGAAATGCCCTCAGCATCTCCTCGAGATCGTTCCTGGAGATGTATTTAAAGATGTGATTGTCTCCCATCCGCACCCCCGGCATTGGCAGTTTCTCCGCGGAAAATACCTCCCGTGTACGCACAAATGAGACAGTAGACATTGTTTTTCCACAAAAAACAATGTCCGGGAAGACTTCCCTCGCATACACAAATGAGACAGGGAGATGATCCCCGCCTCATTTGAATTCTCCTGAAGCTTCAGGCTGACAGACGACTCAGAAACTGCAGCGAAATAATCAGTCCAGTCTGTCTGCCTGATTTCGCAGATTCTGCGTGGTCGTCAGTCGACGCAGTTACTTGTCGCCGTTGAATTCCTTGACAGCCTCGACCATCGCGACGATGTTCTCGATGGGGGTGTTGGCCTGGATGTTGTGGATGGTGTTGAAGATATAGCCGCCGTCCTTGGAGAAGATCTCCAGTCTCTGCAGGACCTGCTCGCGGACCTCTTCGGGTGTGCCGAAGGGCAGGGTGTGCTGGGTGTCGACACCGCCGCCCCAGAAGAGGATGTCCTTGCCGTAGTTGTCCTTGAGCTTCTGAGGATCCATGCCGGTCGCGGAGCACTGGACAGGGTTGAGGGCGTCGAAGCCGCTCTCGATGAAGAGCGGGATCATGTCGTAGACCGCGCCGCAGGAGTGCTTGAGGGTCTTCCAGGTGGTGTGCTCATGGATCCAGTCGCACATCTTCTTGTAGTAGGGAAGATAGATCTCCTCATAGGTGTCGGGGGACATCATGAGGCTGTTCTGAGAGCCGTAGTCCGTGCCGCAGATGTAGACGATGTCGATGTCGGAGCCGAACTCGTCCCAGTACTTCTGGAAGTTCTGGATGGCGATGTCGGTACCCTGGTCGAAGACCTCCTCCACCTCATCCGGGTAGAGCAGGGGCGCCATGTACCAGTCGGCGATCCTGCGGATGCCGCGGGGGTGTCTGATGTTGGGGCCGGGGATGTTGTTGGCATCGCCCAGGCAGGAGTAGCCGGGAATGACCTGGATGGCGCGCTGCAGGGGCTTGTACTCCTCCAGCTTTTTGTGGTGGAAGGCGATCTGCTCATCGGAGGCCAGCATGTAGTCCTCGACGTTGCCGGACAGGTCGGGATCGTCCTCGTCGATCTCCTCCTCCGGGCGCTCCAGATTGTCGAAATAGTAGCCGCCGGCGGGCAGGTGCCCGCTGGGCGCGACGGAATCATCGCCCTCGGGATAGACCCAGGTGCCGCCCTTGCCGTCGTCGTGAAGGGTGGCATTGGCGGGGATCAGGATGGGGGTGCCGCGGTACTCCCACTCCTTCCAGGCGTCATTGTGGTGTCCGTAGGTGTCGCCGAAGTTGTCCAGGTTCTGGACGTCGACGCCCATACACTCGCCCAGATCCGGATCCACGAAGGCCGTCATGGTGCTCATGTCATTGATGCGGGGCAGCTTCTTCTCCAGTCCGTAATAGTCGCGGAGCTGGGCCACCACCTGGCAGTTGACCATGGACGTGCACATGCCGCCGAAATCCACCGGCACCTTGTCCGGCTCCTTATGTGCAAATGCTGTCAGAACTCTCTCTCTGGATGTCATGTCTGTTACCTCCCCTGTCCGGATCTTAGTCCGGTTGTGCGATTATGCCGTCTATCAATTTCCGTCTTTTCGATAATCACAGCTTTCGGTCTGTATTTCAGAGCTGCCGTCATATCTATTCTACCGAAGCATGTTTCACTTTGCAAATACTATCCTACTACACTGCAAAGCATTGTACACTGGCATTTCCTATTGTAAAATATGCATATCCTATCATCGCGCTGTAAAGAAACCAAACAGGAGATAAGGAGATCATATGCGGCAGTTTCCCGAGGAATATCTGATCAGAAAAGAAAAAGGCATCCTGGAGCGGGACGGGATCTACATCCACACCCCCTCTCAGTTTGCCTCTGATCATCTCTATTGTGCCCGCCTGGCAGCCCGTTACGTCTGCGATCCGCAGTACGAGGTGCGGCGCGCAGGTCTTCATTCTTTTCTGCTCTTTTATATCAGGGAGGGCGAAATCCTCTTTGAATATGAGGGCCGTACCTTTGTGGCACATGCCGGGGATGTTGTCCTGCTGGACTGCAGGCGCCCCCACCACTATCGTGCCGTGACACGGACAGAGTTCTACTGGTTCCATTTTGACGGCTGCTCTTCGGAGGCCTATTTTGACCATTTCACAGGCGGCAAGGGCATCCACTTCGAGGGACTGCGGAAAATGGAGGAATATTTCGTCCTGGTCCACGACCAGCTGCGCAGCGATGTGCCGGACGAGGGGATCCTGTCCGTCCATGTCCACAGGATCCTGGCCCTCCTGTATTCCGCGGCGGGGCGGGGCGTCGCCCTGACCGACGGCGTGGCCCTGGCAAAAAGCTTTATCGACAGCCACTATATGGACAAGCTCACCATGGCGGAGATCGCGGAGGCCTCCCGGTTCAGCCAGTCCCACCTCTTCCGCGTCTTCCGGGAGGAGACGGGGATGACCCCCTATGCCTACCTGACCGGTGTCCGCATGAACCAGGCCATGAAGATGCTGCTCAACACGACCTCCTCCGTGGAGGAGATCGCGGACCACTGCGCTTTCTGCTCCTCCGCCAACTTCATCCGCGCCTTCCGGCAGAGCACCGGCACCACGCCCCTGAAGTTCAGGAAGCTGATCAGCGGCGTGACCTCCTCTCTGTAAATACGCCATTGCAGCGTAGCTAAA
This sequence comes from uncultured Lachnospiraceae bacterium, assembly GCA_902781215.1. Classification (GTDB taxonomy): domain Bacteria; phylum Bacillota; class Clostridia; order Lachnospirales; family Lachnospiraceae; genus CAG-791. Next base: position 26,401 of record CACZIO010000037.1, on the reverse strand, counting down.
TATGTTATGTAATGAAAAAAACAGCCGGAAAGAGGCCTTCTTCCGTCACCTCTTTCCGGCTTTTGCATTTTCTTTTTTTACGATGCTCCGGTCATTCGGAGATTTTCACGAACACAGCGTCCTCGCTGATTTCGGAATCCTGCCAGCGAAGCTTGTCGCCCTCCTTCATCAGGGTCCCCTTGGTCAGCTTCTCACCGGAGACCGTCTCCTGGTCCTCGTCGTCCCAGGTGTGGACACTGTAGTGCCCGTCCTCATAGGACAGCATGCCGGAGGTCTCATCATAGATTCCGCTGATTTCCCAGATGGCAGCCTCTTTGGCACTGCCTGCCCAGTGGATCAGGATATGGCAGGTTCCGGTCCCGGCCTGTTCGATGTCCATCGATGCGCGCTGGCTGACCTCATCCTGCCAGCTGCCGTTCAGGTCTATTTCGCCCGTATAATCCGCCAGAATGTCTGCCTGCATGGCGATCGCATCGCTGGCCGCATCGCCCGCATTTTCCGCCCCGGCGAGCAGGTCTGTTCCTGCCAGGGCAGCATCCTCCACTTCCTCTTTCACTTCTTCCGTCGCTTCAGCCTCTGTCTCCTGTACCGCGCCGGTCTGGTCTCCCTCCCCTGCCGCGCTCTCCTGTTTTTTGCCGCAGGCCGCAAAGACCAGCACACCCATGACAAGTACACATGTGATCAACCACTGTTTTTTCATTTTTCTGTCCTCTCCTGAAAGATAATTGTGAAATGCCCGCCTGCGCCTGAAGCCGGCAGGCAGACGTCTGCGGCAGAGACACGGTCAATCGCGTTTTTTGTCTCAAACAAGACACGGATCATATTCATCCCCCGTTATGATAAGGCCGGGGACCCAAAAGGTCATCTGCCTGTCACATTGATATTACTATAGCACTCTTCCCATGAATCGCGCAAAAAATGTGATTTTCCGGCTACGGTCCCCTCGGCACGGGATATGTCTGCGCAAACCGGCCTTCTATTTTCCGGGACAGACGCCCGGTCAGCCCTGTCCCGCCTTATTGTTCGCAGGGCCTTTTTTTGGTATGATTAGGAAATACTAAAAATGGAAATATAGGAATAAAGTAACAAATCCAATAAAGGCAGCAATCCAAATCAATATACCAGCCAAATACAAATAACACTCCAAATAAAGATAAGGATTCAAATAAAGGTAGCCACGTATGTCAGACATGATCAAACATTCCCCGCTCTGTCCGGATCATCATCAAAACGCGGAGGTCGATACCGCCGCGGAACATGACCGCATCTTCGCGCAGGAACAGGCCCACCTGTCCGCAACCTGTCAAACCCTTCAGGATATGGAGGAAAAGCTGGAGTCCCGGATCGGCGCCATCGCGGAAAAGGCTGCGGCGGAAAAGCTGGACATCCGGGAAAACCTGGCCCTCAACTTCGACGGCGACTCCGATTCTATGGAGACCTACATCGAGTTCGAGGTCATGAACCACGCCATCGACCAGTACAATATCGAGCGCGACGCCGCCATGGAGAAGCTCAGCCGGGTGAAGCGCCTGCTCAAGGCGCCCTACTTCGCCAAGGTCCAGCTCCGCTACGAGCCGGACGAGGAGCCGGAGGAGTACTATATCGGCAGCGCCGGTGTCTCCGAGAACGCCCTGGAGCCCCTGGTCATCGACTGGAGGTCCCCCGTCGCGGAGACCTACTACAACCAGGACAACGGCCGGACCTTCTACACGGTGGAGGGCCGCCGCATCGAGGTCGAGCTTCTGCTCCGCCGCCAGTTCGAGCTGTCTCAGGACCGGCTGCGGGCCTTTTTTGACACGCAGATCGCGCTCGAGGACCCGCTCCTGATCCATTCCCTCACCCGCCAGCGCAGTGACAAGATGCAGGCCATCACCGCCACCATCCAGAAGGAACAGAACGCCGTGGTCCGCCACGAGAACGTCCCGGTCCTGCTGGTCAACGGCATCGCCGGCAGCGGCAAGACCAGCGTCCTGCTGCAGCGCATCGCCTGGCTCTTCTACCGCCAGCGCGACACCCTGCGCCCGGACGAGGTCGTCCTGATGACCCTCAATCCCATCTTCCGCCGCTACATCGACCAGGTCCTGCCGGATATGGGCGAAATGAACCCCGTCTCTCTGACCTGGAGCGACTTTCTGTCCATGGCCGGTGTCCCCGCCGGACTCCTGTCCGGGCAGAGCGGCGGCACCCGCACACCGGCAAAGGCGCTGGCACAGATCGAAGAGGGGCTTCCCGGCCTGACCCTGGAGCCCGGGGACCTGCGCCCCGTCCGCCAGAAGAGCCAGCAGATCCTGTCCGCGCAGACCATCGCTGCCGTGCTGGCACAGCACCCGGAGATCCCCACCGGCGAGCGCCTGATCCAGATCGCCATCGACGACCTCAGGGAGCTGGCCAAGCGTGAGATCCGCCGGATGGAGAAGGACTCGGACAAAGAATCGGGAGCGGACGCCGGCCGGACAGAGAGCCAGGACACGACAGGGCGCAGCCCCGGCGCCGAGGAGAACCGCATCCAGAGCCAGTACGGCGGTGCCTTTCACGCCATCAACACCTGCCAGTGGCTGGACATCGGCCGGATCGGCTGCCGTCTCCTGGGCAAAAAGCGCCTGAGCGCCGTCGAGTGGCTATATACCAAGATGCTGCTCACCGGCCAGAAGGACCTGCGCACCAAATACGTCATGGTCGACGAGGTCCAGGACTACACTCCCGCCCAGCTCATGATCCTGAAAAAATACTACCCCCGCGCCCGCTTCATGCTGCTCGGGGACGAATTCCAGGCCATCCGCGAGGGCACAGCCTCCTTCGCGCAGATCCACGACCTGTTTGAGGCGCCTGCGCAGTCCGGAACGGGCTCCGTGACCTCCGCTGCCGCCTCTGTTTCCATCGCCGGGACCGGCCCCCGCGTCCGGACCGGACTGAATAAGCGAAAAGCTTCGGACAGGGGGAAGACCCCCGCCGTGACCGAGCTGCTCCTCAACACCAGCTACCGGTCATCGCCCGAGATCACCGCCCTCTTCGCAGGCCTGCTGCCCGCCGAGAAGCAGATCCTGGTCTCCTCCGTCCAGCCCTCCGGAAACGCCCCTGTCTTCTGTCCCTGTGACGATCGGAACAGCTACAGGGCCGCCCTGGCCCGGGCCGTCCGAGAATCCGCGCAGGCCGAAGGCCTGACCGCCATCATCTGTGCCGGCACCCGCAGCATGGAGAAAACCGCAGCCCTGCTGGGAGATGATCAGATCCCGGTCCTGCGCGCCGGCGACAGCCTCCCGGAAAGCGGCGTCTTCTTCATCACCCTGGCCCACGCCAAGGGTCTCGAATTCGACGGCGTGATCATTCCCGACGCGGGCGCGGACACCTACCCGGACACGCTCCTGTCCCGCCACCGCCTCTACACGGCACTCTCCCGCGCGACACGGCGCCTGACCGCCCTGTCCTGCGGCAAAATGACGCCCCTGCTCCCGTAAAGGACCACGGGGACGGTTCTATGGTCCCTTTTTCATGAAAAACGGCGTACCATTCCGGGTACTACAGGGACGGGCTCACCGCTCTGTCCCGACCATTTATATTCAGCCTATTTTTGAAAAAGGTGCCGCGCTTCCCATCGTTCGAAGCCCTGCAGGCACCTGAAAGGATTTCATGAATAAAAAAGTACTGGTCGGCATGTCCGGAGGTGTGGACAGCGCTGTGGCAGCATACCTGCTGCAGAAGGAAGGATACGAAGTGTGCGGCGTGACGCTCCGCACCTGGGAGGGCGAAGACGGCGCCGAGAGCCGCTGCTGTGAGATCGACGACGCCCGCAGAGTCGCCTGGAAGCTGGGGATCCAATACTACACCCTGAACTGCACACGCGAATTTGCCCGCGATGTCGTCGACCCCTTTGCCGCCAGCTATCTGCGCGGCCAGACCCCCAACCCCTGCGTCATCTGCAACCGCTCCATCAAGTGGGACAAAATGCTCTACGCCGCGAAGGTCATGGAGGCGGACTACGTCGCCACAGGCCACTACGCCCACGTCCTTCGTCTCGACAACGGCCGCTATACCGTCAAAACCGCCCGGTACGCCGCCAAGGACCAGACCTACATGCTCTGCCGTCTCAGTCAGGAACAGCTGGCCGCGACTCTCATGCCCCTCGGCGACTACAGCAAGGACGACGTCCGCCGCATCGCGCAGGAGGCCGGCCTCCCCGTCGCGGACAAGCCCGACTCCCAGGAAATCTGCTTTGTGACCGACGGCCACTACTCTGATTTTCTGCAGGACTACATACAAAAAAGAGAAACGATCCAGGGAAGGCCTGCGCCCGTATCCGGATCCACACCGTCCGGGGACGACACAAGTCAGGAAAAAACCATTCCCCCGGCGCCGCATGAAGACGGCCCCGAAGGAAGCCCGGAAGCGGAGGATTTCTGGCGGGTCCCCGCCCCCGGCTGGTTCGTCGACGAAGACGGAAACCGCCTGGGCATGCACAAGGGCATCACCCACTATACCGTCGGTCAGCGCAAGGGCCTGGGCATCGCCCTGGGCCGCCCCGTCTATGTCAAAGAGATCCGGCCCGCCGCCGATGAAGTCGTGCTCTCCGACGAGCCCGCCCTCTTCCACCGGACCGTCCTGTGCCGGGACGTCAATTTTCTCTCCATCCCCGGCCTTGCGCCCGGACAGACCCTGCGCGCCAGATCCAAGATCCGCTACCACCACGCGGCGGCGGACTCCGAACTGCAGATGCTGGAGGACGGGACCCTCCGCATCCACTTTGACGCGCCCGTCCGCGCCCCCGCCCCCGGCCAGACCGCCGTCTTCTACGATGATGACGACTGCCTCATCGGCGGCGGCTTCATTATCTGAATGAACCGTTCCCCCGGTTCCTCCCGATACATTTTTAGAAAGGACCCATCGTCTGTAATCATGAAACGAGTTGATTTTGATAACGGAAATACCCTTCACAATATATTGGCAACAGCGCTCCCCATGCTGGTGGCACAGATCCTGAACCTGCTCTACAACATCGTGGACCGGATCTACATCGCCCGTATTCCGGAGATCGGGACCGCGGCCCTGGGCGCCGTCGGCCTCTGCTTTCCCCTGGTCATCCTGATCACAGCCTTCACCAACATGTACGGCAGCGGCGGCGCGCCCCTCTTTTCCATGGCGCGCGGCGCCGGACGCCGGGAGGAGGCCTCTGCCATCCAGAACACGGCCTTTTTCCTGCTGGTCGTGACCGCTGTCATCCTGACCGTTTTCGGCGAAGTTTTCGGCCGCCCCATCCTGATCGCCTTCGGCGCCTCGGAGAACGCCCTGATCTACGCCATGCCCTACCTGCGCATCTATCTGCTGGGCAACATCTTCTCCATGATCGCAACCGGCATGAACCCCTTTATCACGGCGCAGGGCTACTCGACCACCGCGATGACCACCGTCATCCTGGGCGCCGGCACCAATATCATCCTGGACCCCATCCTGATCTTCGCCCTCGGCATGGGGGTGGAGGGCGCCGCGATCGCGACTGTCTTCTCCCAGGCCCTGTCGGCCGCCTTTGTTCTGCGTTTTCTCCTCGGGAAAAAGGTCGACTACCGGCTGCACATGCTCCGCGGCGACGAGGTCCGCAGATGCGGCCCCCGCGCGCGCAAGATCATGGGGCTCGGCATGGCCGCCTTCATCATGCAGTTCACCAACAGCGTCGTCTCGATCAGCTGCAACAACGTGCTCGCCCACACCGGCGGCGATATCTATGTCTCCGCAATGACCATGATCAACTCCGCCCGCCAGATGTTCGAGACGCCCCTTCTGGCCATCTCCGAGGGCACCTCACCCATCATGAGCTACAACTACGGCGCTCGCCGCATGCACAATGTCCTCGATGCCGGCAAGATCATGTTCGTCATGAGCTTTGGCTACTGCATCATCGTCTGGAGCATCATGCGCCTTTTTCCCATGTTCCTGCTGGGCATCTTCAGCTCCGACCCGGTCCTGAAGGAGACCGCCCTGCCCTGCTTCAACCTCTACTTTTCGACCTTTATTTTCATGGTCTTCCAGCATGGCGGCCAGTCCACCTTTAAATCCCTGGGCAAGAAGAACCACGCCATCTTCTTTTCCCTCTTCCGCAAGGCAGTCATTGTCATTCCCCTGACCTACCTCCTGCCCTACGTCTTCCACATGGACACCACCGGCGTCTTCGCCGCAGAGCCCATTTCCAACGTCGTCGGCGGACTCGCCTGCTTCATCACCATGCTGCGCGTCGTCCTGCCCGAACTCCGCGAGGAGAATGTGTAAGATACCCGGTTGTCCTTTTTTATCCACGCACAGGGAATCACTATGAAAAAAATCATTGCCTTTTTCGCGATCGTCGCCGCTGTCATCGCAGCTGTCTTCGGCATCCTGCTCTGGCGGGCCCGCAGTCAGGCCTCCGCCGCCATCAATTCCTACAACACAGCTGCGGAGGATTATAACGGAAAGATCGCTCCCTACAACGAGGCCGCGGCGCAGACCGGCGCCGAGAACGACCGCCTGCAGGGTGTCATTGACGCGGCGCAGGGCCTCCTGGACAAGGATGCCGACGCCTATGAGCCCAGGACGAAAAAAGACCTGCAGAAGGCCGTCGACAAGGCTTCCAAGGTCTTTGTGGAAGTGCCCGTCCAGATCGATCCCTTCCAGCCCCAGACGCTCGTAAACAGCTTCCGCCGGGCGGACATGGAGGTCCAGCAGATCGAGGCACAGGCCGCCGAAGCCGCCGTCGAGAAGGCCATGAAGACCATACCGGAGGTCCCCGAAGTCCCCGATTACACAGAGCAGGTCGAGGCTGTCGAAAAGGCGCAGAAGGCCTACACCGACAGCGTTCAGATGCTGACCAACGTCACGGCGCCGCCGGACACCTTCGTCAAGGACCGCCTGGCGAAGATCGACACCGTTGTACAGGCCCAGGCCGTCACCGCGGAGCATGATCCCAACGGCCTCCTCGGCAGGGAGGACGGCTACACCGGCTGCGTCTATTTCCTGGACGACCGCATCGACCGGTCCCTGCTCCCGCAGGAGGCCTTCGAAAAAGAACAGGAAAAAAAGAAGGATAAGGATTCTGATAACGAAAAGGATAAGGGTTCTGATAACGAAAAGGAAAAAGACAAAGAAATAGAAAAGAAAAAGGCGGAAACGGAAGCAGAGGAATCAAAAAATGCCTCCACAACAGCTTCTACTGCCTCTTCAACAGCTGTTGACGGAGATCCTGCATCGACTGCGGCATCAACAGCTTCCGCCACAGCTGCTGACGGAGATACCGCATCAGCCACATCCACAACAACCGCGGCCGGGGAAACTGCAGCACAGGCGGAATCGTCCTCTGAGCCTGAATCCTCCGGTCCCTCCATCGACGTCGTCATGCTGGGCACCAACGGCGGCGGCGCGGTCGAGATCTTCGCCACGGAAGAGTCGGCAAAAGCCCGCGCGCAGCGCCTGGCCTTTTTTACAGGCAGTGTCATGGACGCAGGTTCGGTCGCCGTCGAGGGCACCTGCGTCATCCGCACCTCCAATTACCTGGACAGTGAGGACCAGAACAAACTGACGGACGAGATCCGTAAAGCGCTCCTGTCCGTGGACCCGGATAAGGAGTTCTCAGGGACTCTGCACGAGCGCGAGGACATTGAAGCCGCGCCTGCGGAATCATCGAACTATGCCCCCTGGCAGCACGAATACCAGCTGCGGGGCGACGAGGATTTCCAGGCGCACGCCCGCCGGGTCATCGAGACCGGGGTGACGGCGCCTTCTTCTCAGGGCGAGGTCTATTACGCAGGCCCCTCCGACGACGTCCAGGGCATCATCAACAGCCTGGGGCCCGGAGATACCCTCTATCTGCGGGGCGGCGTCTACAACCGCAAGATCCGCCTCTACGGCGGCGTGCAGGGCAGGCCCGACGCCTGGATCACCATCGCGGCGGCGCCCGGCGAGGATGTCGTTTTTGACGGATCCGGCCTCAACGGCCACGACCAGGATCAGAGCGGCCCCTCCATGTTCTGGCTCTACGGCTGCAGCTATGTCCAGCTGTCCGGCTTCACCGTCCGGAACGCCCACGGCCGTGATTCCAGCGCCATCCTGCTGGAGCCCGGCACCCACCATGTCGTCGTGAGTGACCTCTATATCCACAACATCACGACGCCCAGCCCCAAGAGCGAGGATCACTGCGCCAACGCCATCCTCCTGATGGGCCGCAGCGGCAGCACCATTTCCAACGTGCTCCTCTTCCGCAACTCCATCGAGAACTGCGAGACCGGCTGGTCCGAGGCCATCGCCGTCTCCGCCAACGTCGCCGACGTCAACATCGTCGGCAACCGCCTCGACGACACCGGCAACATCGCCATCTGCCTGTCCGGCAACTACGGCAATGCCCCTTCGAGCGTCGACTACCCACGCGGAGCACTGGTCTACGGAAACACCATCACCAACTGCCACTGCCTCTATGACACGGGCTTTGCCATCTACGCGGACGGCGCCCAGAACATCGATTTCATCGGCAACACCGTCAAGGACTGCGACGGCGGCATCGAGGCCGGCTGCGAGCACGGCGGGCACGGCACCCGCGACATCCTAATCGTGGACAACCTCCTCACCGACTGCGCCGAGGCCGCCATCGGCATCGGCACCCCCGGCGGCGGAGGCCATACCTCCAACGTCACCGCCTACGGCAACCGCTACCGCCACGTTGGCTGGCTCAGCGGCGGCGCCTCCATCCTTCGCTTCGGCGCCAGCGGCGTCAGCACCTACGAAAACGCCTACATCGACGACGACGCCGACATGCCCCTGCCCGCCTTTCCGACCTATGAGAATCTCAACGTTCACTGAACAACACAAAGGTCTGACCGGGGAGGGGCTCCTCTCCCGTCCACCAGTCGACGCCTTCTATCCCTTCCACATAGCCGGAGACGCTCCTGGCTCCTCCGAATGTAAAATAATAACTGCCGAATATCTCATAGACCTCTCCTCTGAGCAGGTGAAATACTCTCTCGCCGATCTGATGAACTCTTTTTCTGCAGTTTTTTTCATTTTTTTGATTATACTTGCGCTCCATGGCTGTATGACGCAAGCCACGCAGTTTTATGCATACCCGGCAGCAATGCTGTCAACAACACTGACGGATATTTTTGCTCCGAATTCAGCGGGCGCCTCCGTCGGGCGGTTTCTCTGTATGTCCCGGACTTTTCAGTCCAGATAGCTCAGCCGGTCGAGAAAGTCCCTGCTGCCGCTCTTTTCGCGGATCTCACTGATTCCGGAGGAGACGATCCAGATTCCCATGCCCCGCTTGGCGCAGCGCAGGATCAGGTCCAGGATCATCTCGTGGTGGATGGATTCCTGCCCCAGGAATGGAAAGAGGCAGATCAGGAGCTTCGGATTGAGCAGATACCACTTGTAATAGGAGAGGCGGAGGCGCTCCGGCATGGGCCAGCTACTGATTGGCTGCAGCAGGGCATCCCGGTCAAACCACTCCGAGGCCTCCCGCAGGATGCTGTCCACCAGCGGCTTCCGGATGATATGCTTACCCGCTTTGGGGATCAGGCTGCTGCTCAGATTTTCCAGCGCTGTCAGGTTGTCGAACAGAACGCCGCCGCTGCGGTCCGGCATCTCGATCTGGACCGCGATCTGACCGCCGACCATCTTCTGCAGCTCCCGGTGGGTGTACGCCCTGCCGTCCAGCACAAAAGTCCCCCGCTGCCAGCCCGTCGCCTGTCCTGCTCTCCCGTCCCCCAGAAAGCATGCCCGTATCGTGGCGCCGGTCCTGTAGTTTTCATCCTGCAGGATCCCGATCTCGCCCCGGTCCAGGCGGAAATTCATGGGCGCGAGCTCCGCAAAGGTCAGATCAGAGACCTTCAGCAACACCTGATTCTCATCTTTATATCCGAATCTGTTCGTGTCAGTTCTTTCCGGCAGGCTTCTTTTCCTTTTTTCCTCTGCTGAAAAACTTCCTTCCGACAGGCTTCTTTTCCTGTTTTCCTCTGTCGAAAAACGTCTTTCCACCGCCCGTTCTTCTGAAGCAGTTTGCCCTTCCCTGTGCTGAGAACCGGCTTCTCCGCCCCGGTCCCGTCTCCATCCCAGGACCTGATACAGCTTGTCTCCGTACTCCTCCGGGACCAGGTGCCAGACCAGCCGGCGGTTTTTCATCACATCGATCCGGGACGCATAGCGGAACATGTAATTTTCATCCAGATCCAACAGATAAACGGCCGTTCCCTGCTCCAGCACGACCATGATGCACTCCATAAACTGATCCAGGTCCTGGCGGCGCAGGATCTCCGTGATCCGGTCCAGAACGATCAGTTTCCTGCCGGCCATCCAGGCCTGGAAGACCGCGAGCCGGTAATAATCCAGCATGGAGAGCTCCGGCAGCGGCGTCTCCCAGGGAAAAGCGATCCCCATCCGGCCGCGCATCTTTTCCACAGTCTCCCCGCGGAGCCTTTCTTCCCGCACACGCATCAGGCCGGACGCGCTGCTGCTCCTGCCGCCCCGCATCGCACAGACAAAGTCCCCGGCCGTCAGTTCCCCGGACATAAAGCGGTCCCGGTTGACCACCGCCGTGTTTTCCCTGATCCAGCGATAGAGCTCCTGGTAGCCGATCCGGACACCACCGGCAAATACTGTCCCGCTCTCGATCCTGGTCTGCCCCGTGAAGAGCCTCATGCAGGCGGTTCCTGAGGTTCTGTGATTATCGACAAAAATGCCGACACACTCTCCCCGCGAGATCGCCAGATCGATCAGGTACTGCGTATCGGCATATGTAAAAATCCCGTGATCGACACGGATCAGTTCTTCAATCATAGAAACTCTCTTGCTTTTCCCGTCAGGTCTTTCGCCGGCCCGGCAGCCCTATATGCTTCAGACAGAAAAGACCAAAGCACATCCGCCTGCTGTCCGGCATGTCTCCAGGGGATCTCTCTTTTGCATCAGATGGAGGTTTGTGCTCCGGCACAAAGCTCCGGAGTATAAAGACGCTGCCGGGCGTTTTTTTCACTACTTTCACTGCTCAAACAGCAGCGGCAGCGTCAGGCGGCACTCCGTCCCGGCCCCCTCCACGCTGTAGATCTGCAGTCCGTAATCCTCCCCGAACATGAGGCGGATCCGGGCGTTGACATTGGCGAGCGCGATACCTCCCCGCCGCCCCGGCCGGGCGCCGTCCCCGGCATCTGACTCGGCCGTCTCCGTTCCTTCCTCCCCGGCAAACCGCCGGTTCATCCGGTCGACCTCCTCCCCGGGCATGCCGACACCGTCGTCCCGCACCGACAGAAACAATGTCCGGTCACTGTTCTCAATCCGGACGCGGACCGTCCCGTCCTCGATCTTCCCCTCCAGTCCGTGCACGATCGCGTTTTCGACCAGGGGCTGCAGGATGAGCTTGGGCATGCGCGCCTCCAGGAGCTCCTCATTTTCCATGTCGACCTCCAGCGACAGCTTGTCGCCGAACCGGCACTTCTGCACAGTGAAATAATTCTCCACATTGTCCAGCTCATCGGAAAAGGTCACGAATTCCCGCACATTGGAGATCGTATACCGGTAAAAGGTCGCCAGCGCCTCCGTCGTCTCCGCGACCTCCTCGCAGCCCGCCATCAGCGCGTCCGCCCGGATCGCCTCCAGACTGTTGTAGAGGAAATGCGGATTGATCTGGTTCTGCAGGGCCAGATACTCCGCCTGCTTCTGCTGGAGCTTCTGCTGCTCCTCTCCATACAGACGGCGCTCGACATCCGCAAAAAAGTCCCGCAGTCCGGGCACGTCCTCCCACCCCTGTGACAGGATCCGCTTGATATTTTTTTCCCGGCCGTACTGGCGCAGCGCGCGGTAGAGCCTGAACTGTGAAATCAGCCACATAATCTTTTACCCGGGGACCAGGGGACGGTTCTCCGGTCCCTCACCTGTACAATTTCCGGTAATCAGACGGGCTGATCCCGGTCACCTTTTTAAAGAGCCTGGAGAAATATTTGAGGTCCTTGTAGCCGACCTGCTCGCAGACATCCATCACGGACAGGTCGTCCCGCACCAGCAGGCCCTTGGCGCGCTCGATCCGGACGCCCGCCAGATAATCCGCAAAACCCTGTCCCGTCTCTTTCTTGAAAAAAGTAGAAAAATAGGTCGCATTGAAGCCCACGTGGTCACTCACATCCTCGAGGCGGAGGGGCTGATCGCAGTGCTCCAGAATATACCGCTTCGCCTCGGCGATCGGCCGGCTCTCCTGCTGTGCCTTCTCCTCCCGGAGACTGTGCATGCGCGCGCTCAGCTGACTTTTCAGCAGGGAGAATACCTCCTGCGGCGTCCTGCAGGACCAGAACCATTTCTGCATCAGATCCGTGAACTGCGGATCCTTCTTTCCGTTCAGCTCCATCCCGTACACACAGGCACGGATGACTTCATCATACCACTCTTTGACCATGGCCCCGGTCAGGTCACGGTCGCGCTGGATTACGTCAAAGCTGTCCGCAGCCGCAGCCTCAAAATTCTCCGCCGCCAGGTATTCTCCGGTCTCCTGGATCTTTTTGCGCATACCCGGATCCATCGCATAATGGAGCTGCAGATGGATTTCCTCCGCTTCCGCGTCCCGGATCACAGACTCCCTCCCGGGACTGCAGATCCTGTCCGCACAGAGCCACAGCACCTCCCGCACGGAAGGCAGGATCTCCTCCATGCTGCCCCTCCGGCTTCCAATCGCGATAAAAGCGCGGATGTCCCAGAAGAGATCGCGTTCCTTCTCGATCTCCCTGCAGATCCTGGTCATGCAGTGCCGCACCTCGGCGGCATCATACCGGGAACAGCTGATGAGCGCCGCGATCCCCTCCGGGATCTCTGCCACCGCGGAAGCCGCCGCGATCCCGGCAATATTCCTGCGGGTGATCTCCGCGGCGTGCCGCAGCAGGATCCGGTAGCTGTCCGGCTTGCCGGCGGCGTCCGGAATATCCGGATGTACCAGGTTCTTTGTATTTTTTGCCTTCTTTGATTTCTTTATCTTCTTTGTCTGTACTGCCGGGTGCGCCGTCGTTTTTTTCTCTTTCCGGGGATCCATGATCCGGAAATCGCAGACCGTATCTCTCCCCGATCTCCTCCGCTGAAAAAAAGCTGTCCTGCGGCTCATTCTCCTGCACCGCAGCCTGCCGCAGGTCCAGGATCAGATGCTCCTGCTGGTTTTCCTCGGACCGGGCCCGGCTCAGTTCCTGCCGCTCCTCCTCTCCGAGCTTGTCCCGAAGACGCAGCAGAAGGCTGGTCAGCTCCTCCTTCTTGATGGGCTTGAGCAGATAGTCCTCGACCCCGTATTTGAGCGCACTCTGCGCATACTCAAACTCCCTGTATCCGCTGATGATGATGCAGTGCATGCCCGGCTGGCGCTCCTTGGCCTGCCGGATGAGGTCCAGCCCGCTGCAGCCCGGCATCCGGATATCCGTCACCAGCAGGTGGGGCTGCTTGTCCGCCACCAGCTCCAGCGCCCGCAGTCCGTCGTGCGCGACACCCACGATCTCATATCCCAGTTTGTCCCAGTCGATCAGCTCCCGCAGAAGGAAGATCACCTTCCGCTCGTCATCCGCCAGTACCACCCGCAGCATATATATTTCCCCCGAAAGCCTTCAAGTGATATGAAAACTCCCTGTGTCCTTTCGGAATTCATATCACAGAACCATTCATACAAAAAATGCTGCCACGCATTAGAAAAAACGAATACGTGGCAGCATTTATTATACACGGATTAAGGCAATTTGGAAAACATTAGAACTGTTCCATAGCCCGTGCATCTGACGACAGGTACCGTCCCCTCAGAGGGCGTACACTGTAAAACATCTCGTCTGATCACTCGTAATCAGCGACGTTCTCCTTGTCGATCCAGATGTTGGTGGTGATGATGGTGTTGTTCTCAAGGGTCTCGCCGTCGATCAGCTTGCAGGCTGCCTCGATGCCGTTGGCTGCCATTGCGCCGCCGTCCTGGGAGACTGTGCCGGTGATCCTGCCGTCCTTGATGGCCTCGAAGCCGTCGGGCGTGCCGTCAACGCCGGTGATGATGATGCCGCTGTCAGCGCCTGCAGCATTGCCTGCACCGACTGCCATGCCGTCGTTCTCGCAGACGATCGCGTCCAGATCATAAGCGGAGAGCCAGCTCTCGACTGTGCCCTGTGCGGCAGCGGTATCCCACTGGCAGTCAGCGGGCTCAACGACCTGCTCGATGTCGGGATAGTTCTTGAGGATGTTCTCATAGCCTTCCAGTCTCTGCAGACCGCCTGCATCGCCGGAGGGGCCGGTCAGGATCGCGATCTTGCCCTTGCCGCCCAGCAGGTCGGCAACATGCTGCATCTCGGTCTCGCCTGCTGTGACGTTGTCGCCGCAGGAAAGAGCGGAGATACCGTGGTTCTCCCAGTCTGTGCAGGCAGAGATGACGTTGATCATGACAACACCCTGGTCCGCTGCAGCCTGTGCCGCATCACCCAGTCCATCGGGATCAACGGGCTCAAACAGGATTGCCTGATAGCCTTCGGAGACGCACTGCTCGATCTGGCTGATCTGCTTCTGTGCATCCTGGTCCGCGCTGAGGATGGTGAGGTCAACACCGAGCTCTTTTGCCTTGGCTTCCGCTGCCTCGGAGACACCGATCTGGAAAGCGTTGGTCTGGTGCTGCTGGATCAGAGCGATCTTGTAGCCGCCTGCCGCTGCGCCGGTGGAAGCAGCTGCCGCATTGTCGGAGCTGCCGGATGTGGAAGAGCTGCTGCTGCCGCAGCCTGCCAGCAGGCCTGCAGACAGGATGCCGGCCATCAGAATAGCCATTACCTTCTTCTTCATAACTGTTCCTCCTGAAAAAAATTTGATGATGTTTCATTTATGCATCAGCGGAAGCCCTCGCAGGCTCCGCTGTTACATTTTCTGTTTCCGCATTGCTTTTCTATGTTTCTTTTCCTGTATTTCTTCTTCAGACCACCCTCAGTCCCTCCGGTTATGCCGGCTGCGGGACAGCGCCGCATGCTCTCCCTCTGACCGTGCCGGCTGTGGGACAGCGCCGCATGCTCTCCCTCCGGCGATGCCGGCTGCGGGACAGCGCCGCATGTGTCTGAAGCTGATCAGTCCTTCTTGCTCTTGCCCTTGACGTCGATCAGGACGGCGAGGACGATGATGAGACCCTTGACGATCTTCTGCCAGTGAGAGGAGACGCCCAGGATATCCAGGCCGTTCGCGATGACCGTGATCAGCAGGGTGCCAACGACAACGCCCCAGGGCTTGCCGACACCGCCGGTCATGGAGACACCGCCGACGACGCAGGCAGTGATGGCATCCATCTCATAGCTCTCTGCCGCGGTGGGCTGGCCGATGGTGACGCGGGAGGTCATCAGGAAACCGGACAGACCTGCCAGCAGGCCTGCGATCGCGAAGGTGGAAATGCGGATCGCGGTCGTGTTGATGCCTGCGACGCGGGCAGCCTGCAGGTTGCCGCCGCATGCGTAGACCCTGCGGCCGTACACGGTCTTGGCCAGGACAAAGGAGCAGATGAGGATGACGATCACCAGGAAGACGGCCAGCATGGGAATGCCCGCGATGGAGCTCGCCGCAATGGCCTTGTACTGCTCACTCATGCCGATGACCGGCTTGCCGTTGGAGACCAGCAGTGCCAGGCCGCGGACCGCCGTCATGGTGCCCAGGGTCATGATGAAGGGCGGCAGGTCGCCGACCGCCACGCCGACACCGTTGACAATGCCGACGCCCAGGCCTGCCAGCAGAGCTGCGACCAGGGCCAGGACCAGCGGGTTGTTGCCCTGTCCCAGCAGCGCCGCCAGGATACCGGAAAAGGCAACGGTGGAACCGACGGACATATCAAAACCGCCGGAGATGATGACGAACATCATACCGAATGCCAGGATTCCGTTGATGGAGGCCTGCTTGAGGATGTTCACGAGGTTCTTGGGTGTGATGAAGCTGGGCTTCAGGATCGTCAGACCGATGACGATCACGATAAAAATAACAAAAATAAAGTACTCACTGAGTAACGCCTTGGCGTCCTTCCCCTTCTTCAGCTCGTCCTGTTTCATGGGTGCTCCTCCCTTTTTCGATGGATAATTCTCTCTACCAGTCTTTTCAGCAGATATTTTTCTACGAATAATCCTTTTTGATGAATAGTCCTTCTGCAGATATTCTTTCTTTGGATATTCCTTTTGTTATTTCGATTACTTTCTGTTCGTGAAAGGGTCTTATCAGACCTCGATTTTGGAAGCCAGGGTCATGATCTTCTCCTGGGAGAATTCGCTGCGGGGCAGCTCTCCGGAGAGGACGCCCTCGGACATGACGGCGATCCTGTCGCAGACGCCCATCAGCTCGGGGATCTCCGAGGAGATCATGATGACCGCCTTGCCCTGCTGGACCAGCTCGCCGATCAGCAGGTAGATGTCGCGCTTGGCGCCGACATCGATGCCTCGCGTGGGCTCATCCAGGATGATGATGTCCGGATCGTTGAGGAGCCACTTGCCGATGACGACCTTCTGCTGGTTGCCGCCGGACAGGTTGCCGACGATCTGATCGCCGGAGGGCGTCTTGATCTTGAGCTTTTCGATATATTCCTTCGATGCCGCCAGCGCCTTCTTTTTGCTGTAGAGGCCGTTCTCCAGCAGCTTGTTGATCGCGACCATGGCGATATTGTCGTTGACCGTCCCGCGCAGGTTCAGACCTGTAAACTTGCGGTCCTCGGTGACCAGGGCGACACCCTCTTTGATGATGTCCCTGGGAGAGCGGACATGGACCTTTTTGCCCTTGACGATGATCTCGCCCTGGGAGAGCTTGTGCATGCCGAAGATGCCCTCGACCAGCTCGCTGCGGCCGGCGCCCACCAGGCCGCCGATGCCCAGGATCTCGCCCTTGCGGACGCTGATGCTGACATCCTTGACCTTGTTGTCCGCGCGGACGATGTGATTCGCTTCGAAGACGACTTCGCCGATCTCGGCCTCCGCCTTGGGAAAGACATCCGTGATCTCGCGGCCGACCATCATCTTGATCAGCTGGGGCTCATCCAGGTCCTTCGTCTCGCCGGTTCCGATGTAGGTTCCGTCGCGGTAGACGCTGATCCGGTCACAGATGTTGAAGATCTCGTCCATGCGGTGGGAGATGTAGATGATCGCGACGCCCTGCTCCCTGAGCCTGCGGATGTGGCCGAACAGCAGCTCGACCTCGCGGTCCGTGATCGCCGCCGTGGGCTCATCCATGATGATGACCTTGGCGTTGACCGAGATCGCCTTGATGATCTCGATCAGCTGGCACTGCGCCACCGTCAGGTTCCTGAGCAGTTCCATCGGGGAGACGTGCAGACCGCACTCCGCGATCAGCCTCTTCGACTCCTCGATCTCCGCCTTCTTGTCCACGAGTCCGTTCCTGCGGATCTCGCGGCCGACGAAAATATTTTCATACACCGGCATGTCCAGGATCGGATTCAGCTCCTGGTGGATCATCGCCACACCGATGTCCATGGCTTCCTTGGGATTCGAAGGGTTGTAGGGCTTGCCGTCAAAGAGGATCTCGCCGCCTTCATCCTTCGTGTAGATCCCCATCAGGATCTTCATCAGCGTCGACTTGCCGGCGCCGTTCTCACCCATCAGCGCGTGCACCTCTCCGGGCTTCACCTGCAGCTGCACATTGTCCAGCGCCTTGACACCCGGAAATGTCTTGCTGATGTTTTTCATTTCCAGAATATATTCCATAGTTTCCTCCCTATAAACCTGTGCACCGACACGCACAGGTTCTCCGCAGATTTAATCCTCGCATATTTTATCAAACCGCCATTTTGCCTCAACGGTCTATTTTCACTTCAGGGGGGATATTTTTTGGAAGATTCCAAAGCTATACCACCCGGGACGGTTCTCCCGGTTCTTTTAGTTCCGCCGGGGACGGTTCTCCCGCTTCTTTTTGTACCACTGAAAAAGGCCGTCCCGGGCGGTAGAGGACGGTTTTCTCAGATTCATCTGTGGCAATTTGCGCAAAGCATGTTATAATGCAACGAGCGCACAGGTCAAAGCCGTCAGGACACGACGTACCCGTGCACAAATGCCGTCAGCAAATCAAAAGACCAATACACCAGCGAACAGACTATGGCAATTCCCGTAAAGCTTCCGGTGTTCGAAGGCCCTCTGGACCTCCTCATGCACCTGATTGAAAAAAACAAGATCGACATCTACGATATTCCGATCGTCGAGATCACCGACCAGTACCTCGAATACGTCCATCAGATGGATCACGAGGATATGGACGTCACCAGCGAATTTCTCGTCATGGCGGCGACCCTCCTGGACATCAAGAGCCGCATGCTCCTGCCCCGCGAAAAGGACGAGGAGACCGGTGAGGAGGAAGCCGACCCCCGCGAGGAGCTGGTCCGGCGCCTTCTGGAATACAAGATGTACAAATATCTATCCGAAGAGCTCACCGTCTGCCGCGAGGAAGCCGGCGGGCGCTTTTTCCGCGCACAGAACCTCCCCAAAGAGGTCCGCAATTACCAGCCGCCCATCGATTACGACGACCTGCTCCGGGACACCGACCTCCAGACCCTGCAGAAGGTCTTCGGCGAAGTCCTCCGCAGAAAAAAAAGCCGCCGCGATCCCATCCGCAGCGGCTTCGGCAAGATCAGACGCGAAGAAGTCAGCATGGACACCAAGTCCCTCTACATCCGTGCCTACCTGCAGGCCCACCCGCATACAGACTTCCGCGCCCTCCTGGAGTCCGGCTCCAGCCGGGAGGAAGTCATCGTCACCTTCCTGATCCTGCTGGAGCTCATGAAGACCCAGAAGGTCTTCATCATCCAGGACAACATCGGCGGCCGCATCCTCATCGAGGCGACTGCTCCGAAGGCGGATGCCGACGACGTCTCCGGTCAAAACCCGGCACCGGTACAGGATGCCAATGCCTCTCCCGAAGAACGCATGGAAGTGACTCAGGATGACTCTATTTCTCCTGAAGCGATGACTGCCGCCGAAATCATTCGGGAAAGCCCGGAAGGCTCATTTGAAGAAATCACCGGAGAAAGCACAGAAGCCTCAGCCAAAGAGATCACCGGAGAAAGCACAGAAGCCTCAGCCAAAGAGATCACCAGAGAAGTGCCGGAGGAAACAGCGGAAGAGCCAATTGAAGAAATAACCGAAGATTCAGATTTTCAGGAAGAAACTGCAGAGATGTCTATTGCAAAGTCTTCCGTACCCGCCCACAGCACTTCATCGGGTCTCGCTCTCTCCGCCGTGCGGGCCTTCCGCGGCGTCGAGCGCATTGCCCCCATGGCTGCGCCGCCTGCGCCTGTTGAGACCATCCCGTTCATAACAACGATTTCCCCGATGCAGCAGGAGCCCACGTTGGATTCCACATGGTCCTCTGATCAGGATGATCTGGAAAGCATGGCCGATCTGGAAATGACAGATGCAGCGGACACATCGATTATGCAGGCGGAAATCAGCGAAATGTCCCCGCCCCACTTCTCCACCCATCTCTGGCATGGCAGCACTCCCCGCTTCATGCCCGGGGCCTGGAAACGGGAGCGCCTCTCCCGCCTCTGGGCAAGACGCAGATATCACTGATCAAAAAACACTTAAATCATCCGAAAACGTAAGGGACGGATCCGGCCGATACAAAAAGTACCGCCTGGACCCGTCCCTTGTGGTTTCTGACCGGTTCGGTATCTTTTCCTCCTTCGGGCGGGATGGAATTCCCCTGCCTCCTTCCTCAGAATAGCACTGCATAGAGATAATCGATCAGCGGCATGGTCAGCATGCAGAAGAACATACCCATGAGGTTGTAGACGCCCGCGCGGACGGGCTCGCGGTTGTAGAGAACCGCCGTCTGGGCGACGTTGGCGCCGGGCGGGGCCGCCGCAGCTAGGAAGGAGACGCGCAGGACGGGAACCAGCTCCGGAAAGCGGTCCATAAAACCACTCAGGTGGAGCACAGCCATGGCCAGCATGGGCAGGACGAGCAGGCGCAGGAAACAGACCAGCCAGGCCTTGCGGAAGCTGAGGACCTCCTGCAGGCTGCTGCCCGCCATGGTCATCCCGATAACCAGCATACAGCAGGGCCCGACCATGCCCTCCAGCATCTCCATGGAGGTCCGGAGGATCCCCGGGATCCGGATGCCGGTCACCAGCAGGAGCATACCCGCAAAGATGGCGATGACATTGGGATTGAGCAGTATCTTCTTCCACTCGACACTGCGGGCACCGCTCATGCGGCTGTTGCCGTGGGTCCAGAAGAGGAGATTGTAGGTCAGCTGGTAGGCGCTGGCATAAAAGACCATCTCCTCTCCAAGAGTCATGGCCACAATGGGCAGGATCAGGTTGCCGCAGTTGGTGTAGATCAGGGACAGTTCCTCGACGACACCCAGCATGCCCAGCCTTCCCAACAGGGCTGCCACCGCGATAAAGAGGACATGCACCACGCAGGAAAAGATCAGGGCTGCGATGAAGCCCTGCATCCTCGCGGATGTCAGATCGATCTGAAAGGACAGGACGATCAGGCAGGGCTGCAGGACATAGAGCGTCAGCCTGGACAGCTGCGCCTTGTCCCGTTCCTCCAGTATTCCTGTGCGGACGGTGGCAAAGCCGACCGCGGCGACCAGCATCATGGATGCCAGTTTGCTCATTAATACCAGACTTGTGTTCACGCTTACCTCCCATGCCGCTCGTCAGAGCGGCAACGCGAGGAGAAAGCCCGCAAGGGTTTCTCCGATGCGATTAGCGGAGCTTTGGGCCGCCGCGCGGCACAAAGCTCTGAGAGCGAAAAATACTGTATCGACAGTTTTTTTCGCTCTTTTTCTCTTTTCTTTTCCGTGAAAAAAATCAATGCGGCATCTGCGTGCCGCATTGATCATGGATATGTCACTTCTTCACTGTGATCGTGATCTTTACGCGCTTATTGTGGTCCTTCTTGTTGCGCAGACGCAGGACGACGGTGCCCTTTTTGCGCCCCTTGATGGTCAGTTTCCCCTTTCCGCAGGCTTTGACTTTGACCTTTGACTTATTGGAATTGTAGCACTCCACGGCGTAGTTTTTCAGGTCACCCTGCTCCAGCTTGTAGTTAAAGGTATAGGTCTGCCCCACCTTGATGGTCTTCGACAGAATTGTCTTGCCATTGATGGACAGGTTGCGGTAGGCAGGTGATTCCTTGCTGGTGGTCTTTTTGGCAGCTGCCGGTGTGGCGGTCGTCCTGGTACTGGCTGCCGGGGCCGTTGTCTCAGGAGCAGTCGCCGCCGGCGTCGAAGGCGTCTTTGTATTTGTCGAAGGGGCCTTCCCGGTCGTCGACTTTGTGCTGTCCGCCGGAGTGGCCGTGGCTGCCGGGGCCGTCCCGGTCGTGGTCTTCGGCGTTGTCGTCACCGGCGCAGTAACCGTTTTGGCGGGAGCAGTGCTTCCTGTATAGCTGGCTTTCGGATAGGATACCGTCAGGTTCCTCTTCAGGGCTGCGATCTCACTCTTGGTCATCCCGCCCTTTTTCAGATACTTCTCTGCGTATTTGGCCAGATCCTGCTTGCTCCAGTTGGTCTTTTTGCTCTTGCCGGTCATGATGCTGAGATCGCTGTTCAGGCGGCTGATGGCAGTTTTCTTTGACTTCTCGTAGGTATCGCCCTTGCGGTTCATGTCCGTGAAGGTGAAGTCGTCCAGCATATAGCTATAGGGGGCGCCCATCAGGCTCTCCAGGACCAGCATTACAAAGCCGGTCCGGTCCCTGCCAAGCTCACAGTGGATCAGGTAGGGGCCCTTCTTTTTGGCCATGAACCTGCCGACCTTTGCGACCTTCTTGCGGGTGGAGGATCCTTTGCGGCTGCCGCCGCTCATATGGGCGGTATAAACACTCCCGCTGTTATACAGCATCCTGTAATAGTTCGAAGCTCCGATATTATTTTTCTTGAAATACTTTTTAAGGCTGCTGTCCGAATCCGACAGGTCCAGGACCGTACGGATATTGTTTTCCTGCATGAGTTTGAGAGCGAACCGCGACCGGTAGCTGCCGTTCACGGGATGCTGACTGCGGTACAGACAATTGGCACCGATACTGCCTGCCCTGGCATTCCTGAAATTTCCCAGCGCTTCATCGGCTGTCGCCGGGTTTTTGACATCCGCGTTTACGATGGTCAGTGAACAGAGTGTCACCACCGTCAGTACAAGCGCCAGACATTTTTTAATTTTTGATCGCATCTCCTGTCCTCCTTGCAGCAGGGTATAAATACCTCACCGGCATTTCAGTTTTTACTACAAAATATATTATGGTTCCGGCAAAAGAATACTGCAACGCTTTTTGCATTCTTTTCAGGATTTTCTTCCCGGGTTTCTTTCCTTTCAGGCATTCCTTTCAGCCTGTAGTCTGACCACCTGCCTTACGCAGGTCACCTCTCCCGGGCCTTCATCACTTGCCTTGCGCCGTGTTCACCGGGCGTTCCGGCTTCACGCTCACACAGGATCAGCGCTCAGGAAAAGGACGCGATCCTTTTGTGGAAAAAGCCGATCGCGAAGGCTCCGGGGCCGGCATAGGTTCCCACGGTTGGGCCGAACCGGGACCTATGGAACCGGTTTTCCTTTTCCTCAAAGAGGGCAGCCTCCCTCCGCATGTATTCCTGCATATTTTCATCGGACAGACCCGAGTAGGACATGCAGACCGGGAGCGAGAAATCAATGCCGCCGGCATCCTCCACGCTCTGCGTAAATATCTTGAAGGCATTGGCCCTGCCGCTGGCCTGCCCCAGGATCCGGACCTTGCCCTCCTCGTCCGCCGTGATAACAGGCTTGATCCGGAGTATTCCGCCCGTCAGCGCCTGGAGCAGATTCAGCTGTCCGCCCTTATAGATATACTCCAGGGTATCAACATATGAGATCACATGGAGACGCCGCTTGTCGCGCTCGAGGCGCTGAACGATCTCCGTATGCGTCTTGCCCATGCGCGACAGGCCCTCCGCATAACGCACGAGGGCGAACTGGGACGCGCAGACATTCAGGCTGTCGACCACAGAGACCCTGTCCCCGAACTTTTCTGCTGCGGCACAGGCACTCTGGTAGCAGTCGGACATACCGGACGACAGGGTGATACAGATCACGGTATCCCCTGCCGCAACAGCCTCCGCAAAGGCCATCTCATAAATATAGGACGGCACGCGGCTCGTCCTGGGGATCTCCCCCGTGTTGATCATCCGCCTGTACAGACCGTCCGCGGACAGCGTGACATCATCCAGAAACTCCTCATTGCCAAACCTGACCGGAAGCGCAAAGACATGGATTCCCCATCTCTTTGCCGTCGCCTGGCTGATATCACTTCCTGAATCCGTCATGATCCTGATTGCCATATGTTTACCTTTCGTCTCCTGTGTGCCGGTGGTTCCTGCTTTTCTCATTATACTTGCTGGCAGCACACCTTGTAAAATACAAAACGGGCGGGTAACCACGGGGACGGTTCTCCGGCCCTCCTTGAGGCCTTTTCGAATCAATGGTATAATTATGAATCAACATACAGACAGTTTTGGAGGAGGTTCCCATGGCCCGCAAGACACCCGCAAAGAAGAGCTCAGGCAGTTTCTCACACCCCGATTATGACGCCGCTGTCCTGGACTGCTTCCTGGAGAAGCAGCTGCAGCTGTTTCCGGAGATCGTCGCCGAGACCCCGGAGGAGGCTGCCGACTTCCTGGAGATGTGCTTCGCCGTCGTCGCGAAGTCAAAAAAAGAAGTCCGCACCTATTTTGAAGAGGTCGGCACGGACATCGACGGGGAGGACATATTCTCTGCGGCGGAGGTCTTCCCGGTCGGGGACGGACGCTATCTGATCGTAGAGGGATGACCGTAAAGGAAAAAAATAAGTAAAGAAGCGGCAAAGACAGTAATCCAGACTCGCTCGTGAGTCCTGCGCGCCGGATACGGGTTGACATGACTTGTTTTCAAAGACAGATCAACCGCGTCCGCACCACATCCGTGCGCATACTCGCGGCGCGTTTTCTCTCCAGGAGCATTTCAAGATGAAAAACTACTCAGAAGACGCATCGAAGCAATATCACACACAGGTCGGGCGCGGTGATGTCGGGCGCTATGTTCTCATGCCCGGCGATCCCAAGCGCTGTGCCCACATCGCGAAATACCTGGACGATGCCAGGCTGATCGCCGACAACCGCGAATATATCACCTATACCGGTACGCTGGACGGTGTTCCCGTCAGCGTGACATCGACCGGGATCGGCGGACCATCCACCGCCATTGCCATGGAGGAGCTCCATCTGTGCGGCGTCGACACCTTTATCCGGATCGGCACCTGCGGCGGTATGCAGACGGAGGTGGAGAGCGGCGATATCGTGATCGCCACCGGCGCCGTCCGCATGGAGGGCACGACGAGAGAGTACGCGCCCATCGAATATCCCGCTGTCGCAACCCTGGAGGTCGCCAACGCCCTGGTCTCCTCGGCTGCACAGCAGGGCTTCCCTTACCACACCGGCGTTGTCCAGTGCAAAGACTCCTTCTTCGGCCAGCACGAGCCGGAGGTCATGCCTGTCGGCTATGAATTACAGCAGAAATGGGAGGCCTGGAAGAGACTCGGATGCCTGGCCTCGGAAATGGAATCCGCCACGCTCTTCATCGTCGCTGCCAGACTTCACGCCCGCGCGGGCACCTGCCTGCTCGTGGTCGCCAATCAGGAGCGGGAGCGCCTCGGCCTCTATAACCCGGTCATTCACGACATGGACCAGGCGATCCGGGTCGGCATCGAAGGCGTCCGGAACCTGATCCGGCAGGATCAGCAGACACAGAAATGAAGACATCGCGATGTCTTTTTTCGGTAAACAGCAGACTGCGACAGGTTCAAAAAAGGAGAGCATGCTGTAACAGCTAAAAAACAGAGGATCGTGACAAATATGGAACAAAAACAGCTCCGCACACTTATCGAAACTGCCGCCGCACAGCGGCAGCTCTCCTATGCCCCTTATTCAGGATATCGCGTCGGGGCCGCCCTCCTGGCGGCAGACGGACGTATATTCACGGGCTGCAATGTCGAGAACGCCGCCTATGCTCCCTCTATCTGCGCGGAGCGCACCGCCATCGCCAAGGCCGTCAGCGAGGGGGTTCACAGCTTTTCCGCCATCTGTGTTGTCGGCGGATTCACCGATGAATCCGATGATTATTCCACGCCCTGTGGTTTCTGCCGCCAGACCCTGCGCGAATTCTGCAGCCCCGGTTTTCAGATCATCGTGGCCAAAAATACAGCAGACTATAAAACCTTCACCCTGGATCAGCTCCTGCCGGAGAGCTTCGGCCCCGAAAACCTGCGGATGAAAGCCCCCGGAAAAAAGTGAGAATCGATGCGAAGCGTCTTCCGTCCCGTGCCCGCTGTACATACTTTTTCATCATACAGCATATTTTAGGAAGCAAATACCATATCAAAAGTAACAAGTATAATAAGTAAAAGAAGGCCGGTACAATCCCTACAGTGAGATTGTACCGGCCTTGTTATTTGCATGTCAGCGGAGCTGCTGTACTCCTGTTATCTAAACGGATGCGCGCAGGTCGTCCCATACCACTCATGCTGATCAGTTTTCTTCCGAATCCTGTTCCCGCTGCTTGAGAGCCTTCATATCTCCCGGCTTCCAGTTTCTGCGATGTTTGCGGCCGCGCACGGGAATGCGTCCGTTCAGTGTTCCGAGGCCGTTTGTGCGCTGGACCATTGCGGCAGTTCTCGCTGCAGCCGCCGCGATCCGCTCTGCTTCCGCCTTCTCCGCCGCTGCCTTTTCTGCGGCGATCCGCTCTGCTTCCGCCTTCTCCGCAGCCGCCTTCTCTGCGGCGATTCGCTCTGCCTCGGCTTTCTCCGCCGCTGCCTTTTCTGCGGCGATCCGCTCAGCTTCGGCCTTCTCCGCCGCTGCCTTCTCTGCGGCGATCCGCTCAGCTTCCGCCTTCTCCGCCGCCTTTTCTGCGGCGATCCGCTCTGCTTCCGCCTTCTCTGCCGCCGCCTTCTCTGCCGCGATCCGTTCTGCCTCGGCTTTCTCCGCCGCTTCCTTTTCTGCGGCGATCCGCTCGGCTTCCGCCTTCTCCGCAGCCGCCTTTTCTGCGGCGATCCGCTCGGCTTCCGCCTTCTCCGCAGCCGCCTTCTCTGCCGCGATCCGCTCGGCTTCTGCCTTTTCCGCCGCTGCCTTTTCTGCCGCAATCCGCTCGGCTTCCGCCTTTTCCGCCGCTGCCTTTTCTGCCGCGATCCGCTCTGCCTCGGCCTTTTCTGCAGCCAGGCGTTCGGCTTCCGCCTTCTCCGCCGCGATTCGCTCGGCTTCAGCTTTTTCCGCGGCAATGCGCTCAGCTTCCGCCTTCTCTGCGGCTGCTTTTTGCGCGGCAATACGCTCGGCTTCCGCCTTCTCCGCCGCAATCCGCTCCGCCAGGCTCTTTTCCGCGGAGATCCTCTCACCTTCGGCCCTTTCCGCGGCCAGTCTTTCCTCCGGGGAGACCTCGATGATCGAAGCCCTC
>CACZIO010000036.1 GCA_902781215.1 uncultured Lachnospiraceae bacterium | reverse complement strand
AATCGCGGAAACCCGCATAAAATAAGGCAAAACGCGGCATAAGCTGGCAAAAAATTGCATGATAAAAATTTTATTCATTTGCCACGGCAATATCTGCCGTTCGCCCATGGCAGAGTTTGTGATGAAAGATCTGGTCCGGAATGCAGGCTTATCAGATGCGTTTCTGATCGAATCCGCCGCCACCAGCTCGGAGGAGATCTGGGGCGGCAGAGGCAATCCGGTCTATCCGCCGGCGCGGGCCAAGCTCAGGGAGCACGGGATCGATCCCGGCGGGAAGCGGGCCCGGAGAACGACGCGCGAGGATTACGCGAAATATGACTATCTGATCGGGATGGACCGGGCCAACATCCGCAACATGGAGAGAATGTATGGTGGTGATCCGGAGGGAAAGATTACGCAGCTTCTGGACTATGCAGGGCGGATTGGTCAGGAGGTGGCGGACCCCTGGTATACGGGGGATTTTGACGCGACCTGGGACGATGTGCAGGAGGGATGCATGGCACTCTTGCAGGACATCCGGAAAAAGCATCGGCTATGAGAAGCTGAATATGAGAAGATAATTTGCGCAGGTGATTATTTGCAGATGAAAAACACCGGCGCATTCTCGTGACTAAGTCGTGTGAGGTTTCACTAATAGTAGAGTGATCCGGGCCGTCAAACTGACGCCAAAAACGGGGGAACGAGGCATACTGGAAAGCAGCCGGGAGATCTGGTATACGAGATTTGGCATTCAAGGGAGAACAACAATGAAAATACGATGGTTTTATATTGCCTTGCCGGTGCTGGCACTGGTCCTGGCGCTGTCCGCGGGCTGTGGTCAGAGGCCGGGCACGGGAGGGCAGCAGGTGCAGGAAACAGGCCTATATGCGACGCAACAGGAAGTCAGGCCGTCGCCCGAATGGGTGACGAAGCTCGATGCCGCCCGTGAAGAGGGGACGCAGCAGCTGATCGTGGTGGCCGGTGTGGACAAGAGCACGGCCTATATCACGATGCATGAGAAGGACAAGGACGGAACCTGGCAGCAGATCATTGCGACGCCGGGATTTATCGGACTCGAGGGCCTGGGAGATGCCAATATTGATGCCACCTTTACGCCGGTTGGAACCTTTACCATTGACAGGGCCTTCGGCCTGGCGGAGGATCCCGGCTGTCAGATGGAATACACACAGGTGGATGACAGCTACTACTGGTCCGGCGATGCCAGGGAGGGCATGCACTTCAATGAGCTCGTCTCGCTGAAAGATGTCCCCGGTCTGGATACGGAAAACAGTGAGCACATCGCGGACTTTGATTACGCCTACCAGTATTGCCTGAACATGGGCTATAACGCAGAGTGCGACGAGCAGAAGGGCTTTGCCTTCCTGCTGCACTGCTTCCGTTACAACCGGCCTTATACAGGCGGCTGCGTTTCGGTTCCGGAAAACATCATGCGGTTCATTATGCAGAATGTGAAGCCGGGCTGCAGGATCACCATCGATTCCCTCGAGCATTTCGGCGGAGACCTGGATGCCTGATTTCTGAGGGGATTGTACACGACAAGAGGTAAGAGTGAAAAAAATGCTCGATAGCTTTTTTTCACTCAGGATGCTTGTGACGGAGCACAAGCATCCTGTGATGTCAACGAGAAATCGTCTTCACGAATTTCTCGTTGAAGATGCCTGCGCACTTACGTGCTCCGGCATGAAAAGGAAGAGTGATGGATACAGGGATCAGGACAGACCGGATTGAAAAGATCAGGGAGATCGTGAGCAGCCTCCTGGAGCAGGTGCCCAACCCTGCGCTGCGCGCGGACGGTTATGTGCATATGTTCGGCGTGGCACAGGCCTGCGTCCTCCTGGCCATGCGGCGGGGAGAGGATATCGAGCTCGCTGCGGCGGCGGGATATCTGCATGACATCGCCACCTATACCACAGGCAGTGCTTTGGACCACGCCCACCGAGGCGCGGAAATGGCAAAACAGATCCTGCGGGAGTCGGGCGTTTTTTCGGAAGAGGAAATCGGAAAAATCTGCCAGGCCATCTTTTTCCACAGTGATAAGAAGATGGAAAACGGGCCGCTGGAGGAGATCCTCAAGGATGCGGACGTGATGCAGCACTGCCTGTATGATCCCGGATATGTGGCAAAAAAAGAAAAGGACAGGTACAAAAAGATACGGAAAGAGCTGGGAATCCGGAAAGAAAAGGATAAAGAAAAGGACAAGGACAAGTAATTGCCGGCAGACGGGAATGCTCCGGGAAGGCACTGTTTTGGATTTATCTATGAATATAAAAAACACACAGGGTTTTCTGCCCGTGAGCCGGCAGGACATGCAGGCACAGGGAATCGGGCAGCTGGATTTTGTCTATATCTGCGGTGACGCCTATGTGGACCACCCGAGCTTCGGGTCGGCCATTATTTCGCGTGTCCTGCAGTCCCGCGGCTACACGGTCGGCATGATCTGCCAGCCGGACTGGAGGGATCCTGAGAGCGTGGCGGCGCTGGGGGAGCCCCGGCTGGGCTTCCTGGTCTCCTCCGGCAATATGGATTCCATGGTCAACCACTATACCGTCAACAAAAAACACAGAGGGAAGGACGCTTTCAGTCCCGGCGGGGTCATGGGAAAGCGGCCGGACAACGCGGTCGTGGTCTATGGAAACCTGATCCGGCGGACCTTTAAGAAGACGCCGGTGATCCTGGGCGGGCTGGAGGCCAGCCTGCGCCGTATGTCCCACTACGATTACTGGGCCGACAAGGTGCGGCGGTCGATCCTGCTGGACGCGGGAGCGGACCTGATCTCCTACGGAATGGGAGAGCGCAGCATCGTGGAGATCGCGGACGCGCTGGCCTCCGGCCTGGATGTGCGCGACATCACTTTTATCGACGGGACGGTCTATAAGACGAGAAACGAAGAGGACATTTACGACGCCATCCGCCTGCCCGATCACGAGCAGGTCTGTCAGCTGTCGGAGGCGGGGAAGCGGGCCTATGCGGAGAGCTTCGCCCTCCAGCACGCCAACACAGACCCCTTTCAGGCAAAGCGCCTGTACGAGACCTACGGCGGCAGGACCTTTGTCGTCCAGAATCCGCCCGCCAAACCACTCTCCATGCAGGAGATGGACGACATCTATGCCCTCCCCTACATGCGGACCTGGCATCCTATGTACGACGCGGAGGGCGGTGTGCCGGCCCTGGGCGACATCAAATTCAGCCTGACCTCCAACCGGGGCTGCTACGGCGACTGTAATTTCTGCGCCCTGACCTTTCACGAGGGGCGGATCGTGCAGGCCCGCAGCCACGCCTCCATCCTGCGCGAGGCTCAGCAGATGCTGGCGGAGCCCGATTTCAGGGGCAATAT
This sequence comes from uncultured Lachnospiraceae bacterium, assembly GCA_902781215.1. Taxonomy (GTDB): domain Bacteria; phylum Bacillota; class Clostridia; order Lachnospirales; family Lachnospiraceae; genus CAG-791. The sequence continues at coordinate 29,942 of CACZIO010000036.1, read as the reverse complement.
CTATGACGTCGGCGGACCCACGGCGGAATTCCGCGCGCCGGCCTGCAAAAAGCAGATGACACACGGCGCCTGCAAGCACAGGCGCTGCCTTTTCCCGGAGCCCTGCCCCAACCTGGAGGTCGACCACCGGGACTATCTTGCGCTCTTGAAAAAGCTGCGCAGTCTGCCCGGCGTCAAAAAGGTCTTTGTGCGCTCCGGCTTTCGCTTCGATTACCTGCTGGCGGACAGGGACAGGACCTTCCTGCGGGAGCTCTGCCAGTACCATATCAGCGGCCAGCTCCGGGTGGCGCCCGAGCATGTCTCCGACAATGTCCTCTCCAAGATGGGCAAGCCCGGAAGCGCTGTTTACCGGGACTTTGTCCGCCTCTTTGACCAGACCAACAAAAAGACCGGCAAGGACCAGTATATCGTGCCCTATCTCATGTCCTCCCATCCCGGGAGCACGATGAAGGACGCGATCGCCCTGGCGGAGGCGGTCCGGGACCTGGGCTATATGCCCGAGCAGGTCCAGGACTTCTATCCCACGCCCGGGACGGTCTCCACCTGCATGTACTACACCGGGTTGGATCCCCTGACATGGAAGCCGGCGCGCCGGGCGGGCAGAGGCGGAAGGAATCCGGACGGAAGCAATATAGAATCAGAGGGTCTTTCCCACTCCGGAAAAAACGATCCGGATGAAAAAATGGACCGGGTCTATGTCCCCCGCGACCCGCACGAGAAGTCCATGCAGCGGGCCCTGATCCAGTACCGGGACCCTGACAACTATGACCTGGTGAAGGAGGCCCTCCTGCGAGAGGGGCGAGAGGACCTGATCGGTTTCGGGGACAAGTGCCTCATTCCGCCCCGCAAAATGAAAACGGGCTGGCACGGAAGCCGTGCGGGGGCAGACGGGGCAAAAAAGCACGGCCAGTATAGGGCCGCTGCTGGAGGAGAATCCGGAACAAATAAGAAAAACCGGCCGGGAAGCAGTGCGGGAGCAGGCGGGGAAAAGAAGCGTAAGAACACTTCTGGCAAGGCCGGAGTGTCCGGCAGGAATACTTTTTCGGAAGAGCCCAAAAATAAAACAGCTGGTCATGGAGGAAAAAACACTTCCTCAAAACCGGGCAGGCGGAATGCCGGCCGCGGGACCGGGAAAGAACGCCATAAATGACTGGAACAGGAGGTCATCATGTCAGGAAAACAGTATGATGTGATCATTATCGGGGCGGGCCCCGGAGGTATTTTTTCCGCTTATGAGCTGATGAAAAAAAGGCCCGAATGGAAGATCGGCGTCTTCGAGGGAGGGCACGAGCTGGAAAAGCGCCGCTGTCCCATCGACGGGGACAAGGTGAAGTCCTGCATCAGATGCAAGAGCTGTTCCATTATGTCCGGCTTCGGCGGAGCGGGCGCCTTCAGCGATGGGAAGTATAATATCACCAATGACTTCGGCGGGACGCTCTACGAGTATATCGGCAAAAAGAAGGCCCTGGAGCTGATGCAGTACGTGGACGCGATCAACATGGCGCACGGCGGTGAGGGGACAAAACTCTACTCCACGGCGGGCACGGATTTCAAGAAGATCTGTATCCAGAACAAGCTCCAGCTCCTGGATGCGTCGGTCCGCCACCTGGGGACGGACATCAACTACGTAGTCCTGAAAAACCTCTATTCGGAGATGAAGGACCACATCGAGTTCCATTTTGATACGCCGGTGGAGCACGTTGAATTGCTGGAGAAGGGAAGAGAAAATACTGCAGATGTCGTTGATAGTGCTGATACTGCGGCGTCGGCCGCCGGGAGCGCGGATGTTCAGGCGCCGGCAGAAACGAAAGATATCCCCATGCGCTACAGGGTCCACTACACAGCGCCGGTCTCCGCGGGCGGCGCCGGCACGGCGGACGCCCGTTACTGCATCGTCTCGGTCGGGCGCAGCGGCAGCAAGTGGATGGAGAAGATCTGCGGTGAGCTGGATATTCCCACCAAGTCCAACCGGGTCGATCTCGGCGTGCGCGTGGAACTGCCGGCGGTCGTTTTTTCACATCTGACAGATGAACTCTACGAGAGCAAGATCGTCTACCGGACGGAGAAGTTCGAGGACAATGTGCGGACCTTCTGCATGAATCCCAACGGGATCGTGGTCAACGAGAACACCAACGGGATCGTCACGGTCAACGGTCACAGCTTCGAGGACCCGTCCAAAAAGACGGATAATACGAATTTCGCCCTGCTGGTGTCCAAACATTTCTCCGAGCCCTTCAAGGACAGCAACGGCTACGGCGAGAGCATCGCCCGCCTGTCCAACATGCTGGGCGGCGGCGTCATCGTCCAGCGCTTCGGTGACCTGGAGCGCGGCCGGCGCAGCAATGCGGCCCGCATCGAGGAGGGCACGGTTCGCCCGACCCTGCAGGCGACACCCGGCGACCTGAGCCTGGTCCTGCCCAAGCGGATCTTGGACGGCATCATCGAGATGATCTATGCCCTGGACAAGATCGCCCCCGGCACGGCCAATAACGACACCCTCCTCTACGGCGTGGAGGTCAAGTTCTACAACATGGAGGTCCGTCTGGATGAGAATCTCGAGACCAACCACCCCGGCCTCTATGTCATCGGAGACGGCAGCGGTGTGACCCACTCCCTCTCCCACGCCTCTGCATCAGGTGTGTACGTAGCGGATATCATTTCCCGCCGACCATAATGCCTGGAAGCGTTGCCGTATGCGGCGCAGAGGCGTTGCCTCTTGCGAGTGGAGTGTACGTAGCGGATATTATTTCACAATGAGGAATAGATTATGGAGCGTCTGCGCTGCGTGGTGGAGCGCATCACCTATCAGAACCCGGAAAACGGTTACAGCATCATCAAGTGCCGGGTGAAAAACTACAGAGACCTCGTGACGGTGGTGGGTTCCATGGCCGAGGTGCACGTGGGCGCGGTCCTGGTCGTGGAGGGCGGCTGGCGGGTCGATGCCAAGTACGGCAGGCAGTTCTCCATGCAGAGCTATGAGGAGACCCTGCCCGCCACGGTCTTCGGCATGGAAAAATATCTGGGCTCCGGCCTGATCAAGGGAATCGGGCCCAAATTTGCCGGCAAGATCGTCCGCCAGTTCGGCGCCGACACCCTGCGCGTCATTGAGGAGGAACCGGACCGGCTCCACGAGGTCCCCGGGATCGGGAAGCTCCGCGTGGAGCGGATCAAAAAGGGCTGGCAGGAGCAGCGGGAGATCAAGAATATCATGCTCTTTCTGCAGAGCCACGATGTCTCCACGGCGCACGCGACCAAGATCTTCAAGACCTACGGCCAGGAGAGCATCCACATCGTCCAGGAGAATCCCTACCGGCTGGCGGATGACATCTGGGGGATCGGCTTCAAGACAGCGGACCAGATCGCCGAAAAAATGGGCTTTGGCCACGACAAATACGTGCGGATCCGGAGCGGGATCCTCTTCACCCTCAACCGGCTGGCAGATGAGGGCCACTGCTACAGCAGGCGCGACCAGCTGATCGAGCGGGCGGCGGACCTCCTCGGCGTGGAGGAGGCCCTGGTCATTATGACGCTGGACGAGATGGTCAAGACGAAGGACCTGATCGTGGACCGGATCCCGTCAGATCCGGGTGCGTCAGGTGTTGAAACTGAAACTGTGCGAAAAAGGATGTCCGGAAATGGGGCCGGGAGAGGAACTGCACCTACTGCAGCTCATGCAGGCATTGCTTCTGCAGATGCAGCAGGCATTCCTGCAGAGGAATCTCATCAGGAGGCCAGGGATGCCATCTACCTGCCGCCCTTCTTTTTTGCGGAGTCAGGGACGGCCAGACGCCTGCGGAAGATCCGGGATGCGGATGCGTCGGTCCCGGTCCGCACAGATGGACTGGGGGAGCGGATCCGGCGGTCAACGGGGATCCTCTACGACGAGATCCAGAAACAGGCCATCCAGTCGGCTGCGGCCAGCAAGGTCCTGGTCCTGACCGGCGGGCCCGGGACAGGCAAGACCACCACGACCCGCGGCATCATCGCGGCCTTCCGGGAGGCGGGCGCCCGCATTCTCCTGGCGGCCCCGACGGGGCGGGCGGCGAAGCGCCTGGCCGAGACGACCGGGATGGAGGCAAAGACCATCCACCGCCTGCTGGAGGTGAAGCCGCCCGAAGGCTATCAGAAAAATGAGGAGAATCCCCTGGAGGGGGACGTCCTGATCGTGGACGAGTGCTCCATGATCGACATCCTGCTCATGTACAACCTGCTCAAGGCTGTGCCGGACGGGATGCGGCTCATCCTGGTGGGAGACGTGGACCAGCTGCCCTCGGTCGGCGCCGGCAATGTCCTCGCGGACATCATCCGGAGCGGGGCGGTTCCCGTCGTGAAGCTGACCCGGATCTTCCGCCAGGCCCAGGGCAGCCGGATCATCATGAATGCCCACCGGATCAACCGGGGACAGCGGCCCGACATACGCGGCGGCAGGGACAGCGATTTCTTTTTTGCGGGGAGAGAGACGCCCGAGGAGGCGGCGGACCTGATCGTGCAGTATGTGTCGCAGAACCTGCCCCGCTACTATCACGCGGACCGGATCCGCGACATCCAGGTCCTGACCCCCATGCAGCGGGGCGCCGTCGGGGCCGCCAATCTCAACCAGAAGCTGCAGGAGGTCCTGAATCCGACGACAGTCTGCCTGCGTCGGGGCGGGACCCAGTACCGCCTGCACGACAAGGTCATGCAGATCCGCAATGACTACGACAAGGAGGTCTTCAACGGGGACATCGGCATGATCAGCCATGTGGATATGGAGGAGCGGGAGCTCAAGGTCAACTTCGACGGCCGGGACGTCACCTATGATGTCACCGAACTGGACGAGCTCGTCCTGGCCTACGCCTGCACCATCCACAAGAGCCAGGGGAGCGAGTACCCCATCGTCGTCATGCCCTTCATGATGACCCATTACATCATGCTCCAGCGCAACCTCCTCTACACCGGCGTGACCCGGGCGAAAAAGATCCTGGTCCTGGTGGGAGAGAAAAAGGCCGTCGACCTGGCCATCCGCAACAGCCGGGCCGCGGAGCGCAACACCATGCTGGCAGAGCGCCTGCGGGACCAGGGGGACGGTTCTCCGGCCTCTTCCCCACAGGAAGCCGGGTGACCGGACAAGGTCGAAAGGGACCAGAGGGACGGTTCTCCGGCCCCTTCTCGGGGGAAGAACTGCTGTACCCGATTTTGGGGGAGAAACCGCTCCCCTATACCTTTACTGTACCGTGGGATACGAGATAATTATTGAATATCATTTGCAATCCAGATAATATTTAATAAGTATTTCGTTTTTCCGGCAGCTGCATCTTTGCGTAATCAGCGCAGACTGTTTACGTATCCGCATCGATGGATGGTCCGTGCAGGCTGCAGGCGCAAAACCCTCGGGAGAGAAGACATGGAGACAAAAGAGAACCTCAGACAGACAACCAGGCTGTTCAAGGATGATCAGGGCATCTACCACTGGGCCTACAGTCTGCCCATGTTCAAGAATTTTTCCATCCTCCGCACGGTCATGAAGGGCATGTGCTTTGCCTTTCTGGTCGTTCTCTGCATTCCGGCCTATATCATCATCCGAAATGGAATCAATATAGACGACCTGGGACTGGTCCTGGGAATCCCGCTGCTCTGCATCGGGATCGTCGCGATCATCGCGGTGGGCTGCTATTTTCTCGTTGCCTGGATCTACGGCGGCCAGTACATGAGCATCTATTCGATGGATGAGCATAAAATCGGTGTCTACCAGCCGACGGACCAGGCGGACAAGAACAAGGTGATCGCCGCCTTCACGACGACCGCCGGCGTCATCGACGGCAACCTGGGACTTGTCTTCGGCAGCATCGCCATGACAGGAACACAGATCGTGGAGACAAATTTCTCCAGCATCCGGTCCCTCAAGCTCTTCCCGGAGCTCCAGGAGATCCGCGTGCACTCCTTCCTGACCTGGTATACCATCTACGTCTGCCCGGAGGACTACGAGCTGGTTGCGGAATTCATCACCAGCCGAAGCGTGAATGCAAAGATCACCAGGAAGTGAGCGGAGAACTGCGTGTAGAGGCGTCAATGCGAAGATCACACGGAAGTGAACGGAGAACTGCGTGTAGAGGCGTCAATACGAAATCACGTGGAAGTGAGCGGAGAACTGCGTGCTGCGGCATCAACGCGAGAACGAACAGAAATGAGCGGAGATTCGATGCCGTATTGAAACAATGGCGGCGCAGACAACAGCTGATTCATAGTGGAACTTCCTTCACGGGTTACACTAAATAACAATCTGGAAGACGATCTGAAAAACGATCATTGAGACACAGAGAAGTGGGACGGCTCCCCGGTACAGCCAAGGATCATGGCACATACCGGCGGGAGCCGTCTTTTTGTCTGCTTTCCATGAGATATTTGCCCGCAGGTCCAGGCTATATCGTAGTGTCTGTGAAAAACGATCCGTCACATTGTTATTTCATTAACGAAAAATACTGAATTGTTTGACGGATTTTTATATAGGAAGAGATATATACTGATAATAACCTGTTAATTAGTAATATTATCTGACAAATAAGAAAGGCTATCCATACCGGCTTGTACCAGTTCATTCGTCTCCTGTAACCGGGGTGAGTGGGAAATCATCTTCTGAGCCGACATCTAGTTTCATATCCGGCACCCTACAATCTGCATTGGCGTGTAAATTGTGTGGATTTATGTAGATTATAGGAGTGCGTCATGAAAGCCCTTATACAGAAAATCAAAAGACTCCTTCGAGATAGAAGATTCCGCCGTCTCTGGTCGCGCACTATCAGTGTCGTGGCCGCGCTTGTCGTGTTTGTCACGACCTATGCCCTCGTGCTGCCTGCCATTACCATGGAGCGCGAAGCATACTGCGGGATCCCCGCCCACCAGCACACGGATGCCTGCTTTGAGCAGCGGTTGATCTGTACGATTCCGGAGAGCCCCGGTCATCGACATGATGACAGCTGCTATACCACGCACCAGGAGCTGGTCTGTCAGATTGAAGAACATACCCATGACCCGACCGCCTGCTATGGCGAGGAGGGTACTTTGGTATGCCAGCTGCCTGAACACGTCCACGACCAGACAGCCTGCTGGAAGGACGTGACCGAACTTACCTGCACTGTAGAGGAGTCGGACGGCCACCAGCACAGCGATGCGTGCTATGAGAACGTCCTTGTCTGCGGCATGGAGGTCCACACGCATTCGGAGGAATGCTACCACAATCCCGATGAGGATGCGGAGGCCAACGCCGTGGCTGCCATGCAGGACGGCGGCGACGGGACCGGGGCGGAAATACCTGACGAAGGTGTCGTCTTCGAGACCTACGGAGATTTTGCGGAGGAAGCCGACGATACGCTTGATCCGAACGGAGAGGGCGGCCTGCCCGCGGATGACGGCACAGGCATCCCCAATGATGAACCCGTTTTGAATGAGGAAGTCCTTTTGAACGAAGAAGGCCTGCCCGAGGGGGAAGGTCTTCCTTCTGATGAAGGAATTCAAGGAATGACTGCCGGCCAGGAGATCGAAGGCGTCGAAGACGGCCTGCCTGCAGACAGCGAAGGAATCACCAACGGGGAGGACGGCATGCCCGAACAGGGCACCGACGGCAATCCGGACGCGGCTCTGGATGAAAACGGTAATCCGACCGAAAGTACACAAACGGGAACAGACGAAAACGGCAATCCTGTCGCAGGTACACAGACAGAACTGGATGAAAACGGAAATCCTATTGTGGATCCGAATGCGCCTCAAGAGACAGCAGAGACAACGGATACCGCGCAGGCGGCGACCGGCGGCGAGCTGGATCCTGCGGCCAACACCTGCGTCCCCAACCTCGCCCCCATCGACTTTGCAGCTGTCCTGAACAAGCGCACAGGCATCTTTTACTATGCGGTACAGGAGGGCGAGACCGTCGAGGACAGCTCGTCGATCTCCGGCTGGAAAAAGATTGAAAAAAACACGGAGCTGGGGCCCAACGACCTGCTGCGTGTCTATTTGTCGTACACCATTCCCGCCGGCAGCCTCAATAAAACCAATCCGACGGCTGTCTACCGTCTGCCCGTGGGTCTCCGTCTGACCGATGCTCAGGTGAACGCCATCAATGCCGTCGAGAACGGCATCGCGGCGCAGTATATCGACTACAACACCCTGACCCTCACTGATCCGGATAACTACCACAGATACCTGGGCGCCGAGGCAATCGAGGGCACCAGAAAGCCCGACCAGGACCTGAACGAATATCTGAAGGAGCACGCGGCGGACGGCGGTGAGGCGCAGGAGTTCATCAGCGCCACTGTCCGTGTCGAGAATGTCTACGGCACTGAAGGCGGCTCCGGCGAAGAAAATGGAACCACCATCCTCGGCCAAAGCCTCATCTTTACCTTTTCCCCTTATACCATTGAAAAAAACCAGCACACCTACGACGCCTCCGGTCAGCCGACCAGAGCCGGCGAAAAGGTGCGCGGCTGGATTACGCTCGATTTCAACCTGGGGCAGGTAGAGCTGGGTGAGCCCCGTCTGGAAGAGGTGGCAGACGCAGATGCAGGTGCTGCAAATCCCGTAAATGCTGAAAATGCGGAAGATGGAGCAGCAGACGGCGCGTATCCTGCGGCCGGAATGGAAGGGCGCCTGGTCCGTGTGATCCGGACTGCTGAGATCGTTTTTGTACAGGAAGATCAGACCAGGGGTCTGGAGGAGATCAGCACGCAGATTACGGTCGTCACAGAGGAGGAACTTGTAAATACAGGTGAGACCCCCGCAGACGGCAATGACCATCCCGCAGAGACGGATGAAGCCGATGCAAATAATGATAATAATGAAAATGAAGAAACCGGACATGAAGAACCTGCCGTTGAAGATAAAGCTACAGGGGAAGTCAATCAGGAAGAACAGAATGAGAAGCCGGCAGAGGATGTAGACGGAAAGAATCTGAATCCTGAAGCGGCCAATCAGGACAGGGAAAAAACGGATGAGGAAAAAGAGGCAGAGCTCAAGGAAGCCCTGGCTTCCATGATGCCTGCCATGAGCTTTGAAGATTCTATCCGTGTCCGCACCGGCAAGCCTGCCGGTGTCGCGGAGGGAGATTCCGGAGCCGCTGCCGCCAGCGCCGCGGAAGCCCTTCCGCGCAAGGCAAAGGTCACTGTCCGCGTCGAGGCGGACGAGGGAACATTCCCGGTCGGCACGACTATGGTTCTGTCCGCAGTCGATGACCTCGATGCCGTTGCCGAGACCGTCAGGGATGCCGTGGAGAACGAAACCGCCAGTGAAGCTCCTGAAAATGGTGAAGCGACAGACGCCGGCAGTGATGACGCAACCGGCAATACAGAAAAGACCAATGCCGCAAATGCCGCCGGCGCTGCCAATAACCCGAAGACCTACGGGTTCCAGGCCGTCGACATCTCCTTCCGGGATGCGGATGGAAATGAGATTGAGCCTGTAAAGCCTGTCCGTGTCGCCCTGACCTCTGAAATCGTGGAACAAATCAAAAAGGATAAAGAAACAGACGAGACCACTGCCATCGCGGATCCCGTTGTGGTTCACGTCGACGACAAGGGCAATGCAGAGAAGATGGATCTGATCGCCCCGGAGGAGATCGAGCCCGCTCAGGGAAGGACCGAGGAGGAGATTCGGGAGGAGCTGGAGAAGGCGGCAGCGGATCATGAGGCTGCAAAAGATGAAAACTCCGGGGAGGACACTGCGGACACCGATGCCGGCGGGCAGAATCAGAAGGAGGGGCAGGGAGCGGATGCGCAGCCAACAGCTCCTGATCAGACAGATGCTGCTGATACGGAAAACTCTGCGCAGGAATCTAATGATGATAGTTCGGAAAATGCAGAAAAAAACATGTATGAAGGCGATGGACAGCAGAATGACAAGACAGATGATGGGAGCCAGACTGTAGAAGAAAATGACGCTGCGGAGGAGACCACCGTCTTCTTTGACACGGATTCTTTCTCCGTTTATGCAATTGTATATACGGTGGATTTCCACTACGAAGCGGACGGAAAAATATATGAATTCAGCATTCCGGGAGGCGGCTTTGTAAGCCTTGAACATATAGTGGAAGTACTGGGAATAGGACTAAATAATCCGGCTGATGAAAGCAATACGAGCAATATAAGCAGTGAAAACGCGACAGAAGCAGATGAGACGAAAGAGCATATTGAAGGCACCGATCCATATGAAGACGCAATTCATCTGAACCATGTACCTGTCAGCGAGGCGACAAAGATATTCGTGACAGATGTGGCAAATGTGGAATTCAGCAGTCCCTGGCTGGTATGGGTCGGGAAGGCCGATCAGGTTGCTACAGTCGGAGAGCTGAAAGAGGCAAACGGACTGGAATGCCTGTACAGCGCTGAACTTACAGAAGAACAGATCGGAGAGATCAACAGCGGCACTATCGAAGCCGGTGACTGGGCTTTGATCAGCCTGAAGCCGTTTATGAGTGAAGAAAGACTGACTGTCACTATGAAAAACGGGGATCAGTTCACGGTCAAGGTGACGGATGCCCAGATCTCTACAAATATTATTACGGCTGATGGAATGACCTTCAAAATCACGGTGACATATGATGAAGCCGCACAGATTCCTGCGGGTACCATTCTCAAGGCAGAAGAAATCGGGCCTGAAACAGATGCGTATCTTCAATATCTCGGAAGAACCTGGTCGGAGGTCAACAGGATATTTGCAGAGAAGAAGGAAGGAGGCAAAGATTCCGCTGAAGACCGCTATGTAAACGTAAATGCGGTGCGGTTCTTTGATATTAAGCTGATTTGTGATGGCGGAGAGATTGAGCCGAAAGCACCGGTATTGGTGGAGATCACCTATTTGGAAGGCCTTTTGTCCTCGGACAGGACAAAGCCGGGTGTGGTGCATTTTAAGTCGGACGAAGTCGAAATCATCGACCAGGTAGATACCAGCGTGGAGGAGGATACGACGGTCCGCTTCCGCTATGAGCAGGATTCTTTCTCTGTCATAGGTACATATATTCAGCAGGAGACGGGAAATGCGGAGACGCCGCCATTGGGCGCGGAATACACAGCCTCTCCTGCGGAGGTGCCCTCCCGGAGTCTCAAAGCTGCCAGAGCAGAAGCTCAGGAGGAGACTGAGAAAAACGATATTCCCGAGATGCCTCCGATTCCGCTGCGGTCAGCTGGAGAACCGGAGGCAGAGGAATCGTCCTACACGCAGGATGATTCAGGCTTACCTTGCCCCACGGGAAATAAAACGCTGGAACCGAATGAAGACGGTACGTACACACTGACCCTGAGCGTGAAGGGAAGCTCGCAGACGACAATCCAGAAAAACCAGAAGAAGGCAAATGTCCTGTTTGTGATGGACCGCTCCAGTAGTATGATCACTAATACCGTCAGCGACGAAGAGCAGTTCTGGTATTACGGAACAAGGGACACGGCTGTATTTAGACAGGATATTGGTGGCAGTAATCCTGACGACTATCAGTTCTGGGGCGTTGTGAACGGCCAATATGTCAGGCTGAATGCTAGTTTTTCAAGCTGGAGCAATGTAAACTTCACGTATTGGGATGGAACGTATGATCATACTATGTGGGGACCGGTTCAGCATTATGTGTCATATCCTACAGATGGCGCTTTATACGTCCGAAGCAAAACGACCCGCCTCTACGCCGAACAGGTGGCATTGGACGACGTGATCGGTCGTCTTCTGGCCTATAACACAACGGAAATCCCGGACGAGGTCGAAATCGCTGTGATCAGCTTCGCCGACCATCGCGCAGATACCAAGGGCTGGACTGACACCGAACACGGCTGGGTGTCTGGGACAGACAAGAGCGATCTGATGGAAGCGGTCAACAAAACCCGCTATGCCAGCGGCACCAACTGGGAGGAAGCGCTGCAATATGCATACGACATTATCTCTGCCAAGAAAAATGCGGAGAGTAACAAACCGAAAGAAGATTATTATGTCGTTTTCCTGACAGATGGTGAGCCCACCAATGTTGTTGGCGACACAGAAGCGGCAGCACATACGACAAATCCCGTAACCGGGGAGGAAAAGAACGGAGGAAATAAGTATGCATATGATCAGGCAAAGGATGATGCGCTGAAGCTGGTCCGGGATGGATTTAAGTTCTACAATATTTTCACCTATAGAGTGGATGAACCTATTGAATATTCCAAATACCTGACGAACTACGCGTACAGCAATGGAGAGAGTGATTATAACCAAAGTGATACAGAGGCCATCAATACTTATTTCTCGGATGCGCAGACCATAGATGCGCTCAACGATACCTTTGAGTATATTTTCCAGACCATTGCGGATATCATCGGCCATGCCCACGTCAGTATTACAGATACGCTGACCACGGATGCCATGACCACCACGGTGGTACAGGGTAAAACGAACGGATACGTCTATACCGTTAAAAACCCGGAGGGGGATATACTTTACACGGTAACGGCAGCGGGCGACATCTCCGGCCCTGCAGTGACATTCAACGTACCGGGTTCGGCGACAAAAACCTATACCGGCGATCAGGTGACAGAGAACAACGGAATGTATGAGATCACGACTGATGAGGGCGATGTGTACCGGATCGCATTGGCGGATGTCAATAATACCACCGGTGAGCTCGAGTGGGATCTTTCTCCTGTAGGTATCCTGATGAATGACTGTGAGTATTCTGTCAGCTTTGTCGTCTGGCCGGACCAGCAGGCGTATGATTATGTAGCGGCGCTGAATAACGGCCTGGCTGGATATGACTGGGATACAAGCCTGAGCACATATCAGGACCTGCGCGGCACGAAGGGCTATGAGATCGGCGGTGTGGACGGATATCCCTCGATCGTCAAAAAATCCAACGGAACATTTGCCGTTTTGACAAATGAAGACCAGAAGCTCCACTATTCCGTTGTGGAAATGCAGACGATCAACGGAGAAATAAACGGCGAACCCGATACCCATGGTCCGTATTATCAGGATCTTCAGACACCCGATCCCATGCCTCTGACGGCCACGGAATCCGCGCTGGAAAAAGCCTGGAATGTGGAGAGGGCACCGTGGATGCTCGCCCAGCTCCTGTATGATGAAAACGGAAACAGCACGGGATTTTATATTGAATACGATGTCTACAGAGACGGAGGTGCAGAGGAGACAGACGACGGTGAAGGCGAGGGCGATGGACAAGGCAGCTCCTCTGGTGAAGGTGAGGACGCTGGAGAAGGCGAGGGTGCCGGCGAAGGCAGCTCCACGGAGAACACGAGAACGCCCTATACCACGATCCGGCTTGGCTGGGACGAAACACAGGGAAAATATATCTGGGAGCCCGGCAGCACCCGCACTGTCACCTACAATGGACATCCCGTTGTGGTGGGCACACGCTGGGCACAAAACTTTTCCATCGCAACAGGTCTGATGCTCAGCAGCGCCCATATGGAAGCGCTGGGGCTGGATAAAACCGCCTATCCTTCCGGCGAATTCGGCGGTATCACCTATTACATTCTGGAATCAGGGCATGATTACAAAATCGAGGAGGTAATCCCCGAGGGAGAAAATTCCTGGGTGACATACGAATTTGATTATACTGCACCGGTCTATCACCCGATGCTGGTGGACGGTGTCCTGCGGAGTGTGAATCTGTCCTCTATAGAAGGAGTGACGACCATCACGGAGCCGGCTCATGAGGTGGAGATCACATCCATGACCGATGCCGCATTTGATCTGGAATCCCTGAAGATTGAAAACACCCTGCGCGGCTATATCAATCTGGAAAAGCATGTCGTTGGAAAGGACGGCAAGACACCGCAGCCTGAGGATGATACCAAATTCACATATACGATCAGCCTCTACAACTCTACAGATCCGGGACCCTTTACAGGAGACAGTATTCCCTGGTACGGCGTGAACGGCCTGTTCTATCATGACGATGACTATAATTATTACCAGGCAGTCGTAACCGGAGTGGACAGAATGGTCACCCATCAGTCTCATACGCTGACGCTGACAACGGAATCCGGAGATGTATATGAGGCATGGTGTACAGAGCAGGAAGGAATCTTTGATGAAGATGTTCCGGGGCCGACATCTGTCACCTACCATGACGGGACGCGGGAAATCACGATCGCTCTTCACGGCAATGAGATGGACTGCGCCGATCCCAATCATGTATCGGCCACACTCAAGATGATGCAGAGTGAGATCCTCAATCTTGCGAATATTCCGGTTGGTTCCATTTATACGATCAAGGAAGAAGAGGAAAGAGGATACGACCTCATCAATATCCGCACGGAGATCCGAAATGGCAGCACGGTAGAATCCTCTTCGACCGCATCAGATATCAGTGACGGCAGTATTACCGGAACAATCGTGGCCGACCGCGATAATCATGTCATCTTCACGAACAAGATCCATTCCGTCGACATTACAGTAAACAAGGTGGATGAGAATAATATGCCCCTGCCGGGTGCCGTATTTACACTGACAAAAACAAAAGACGGAGACGAAACAGAGGATACCGTATACACAAGACCTGCCGGCACTGAAGCCGGTACGGATACCGGCGTATACCTCTTTGAAGACCTCCCGGACGGCAGCTATACACTGGAAGAAACAACAGCGCCGACCGGATACGCAGGCCTGACCAGCCAGGTCACATTTACGATCATCGACGGGAAGATCAGCGGTGAAGTGAACAGGCCCGAAAATGTGACATGGGACGGTGAAAACCTGAAACTCACCGTGCCGAATACACCGGTCATAGAGGAGGGCAGAATCACTGTCCGCAAACAATGGCTCGATTTCTACGGCAACCCCATGGACTATGACGGGACACTCGATCTGAAGCTGGTGCAGTGGGTAGAAGGAAGCCCTGAGAACTACAATGTAAATGTAGATTTCAGATATACTGGAAATGGATCTGGCGGATATAGTGCAACTACAAACAGCTTTACAACGAGAACAGGATCCGGAAATGGAGACTTGACAATAAACTGGGGATATAATAATTCGACTCGTTCTGTTGAAACAATAACTGTAACAGATCAGGATGGAAGGCATTATGAGTCAGGGATTGTAACTTACAATACGTATTATCGCCGGCTTACGATTCAAAATATCAGCAAGGATTTGAGCATTACGGTTTTGACACAAAACTGGAACTATTCCGGATACCAAAATGACAGAATTGGACAGCTTCAGTTTACGAATACAGGAACGGTTATACAGGAATCGGCAATGACTGGAGGGACAAAGACGATAACTCTTGGGGGTGGAGGAGTCTGGACACAGCAGTTTAACGTTTCCGGAAACGGGCTGTTATCAAATAGCAGCACGACACTTCCGGCAACCTACAATGGACTGAATTGCTATTACACCATTGCGGAGGAATCTGTCCCTGAAGGCTTCACTCTGCAGCAGATTTCTACCGACCAGGTCAGGGCAGGCGTACTGACTGCCTATAACAGGAAAAATACAGTGGATCTGATCGTTGAAAAAGTCGACAGTAATAATACAGCTGAAAGGCTGAATGGCGCGGCCTTTACCCTGAGACAAATCGATCCGGAGAAGACCGGCAACATGGATACACGCGGTCTGGAAGGCGGCAGAACTGAAGCACAGACGACAGCGGGTGAAGGCAGCAACAGAGGAAGGCTGACATTCAGATCACTGGCTCTCGGTTATTATGAGATCAAGGAAACACTCGCTCCGGAGGGATATATTCTCAGCAGTGACCCTGCCTTCTATATCAGAGTTTCAGAGTCGGGCGTACAGATTCTCCAGAAGGACGAGAGCAAGGCTGCAGAGCAATGGGTTGTGATTTCCGACAATCCAAAGGTATCTATTCAGAATGCCACGGTGACGGTGGTCAATGAACCCGGCGCTGCCCTTCCAAATTCCGGCGGTCCCGGCACCCTCCGGATTTACCTCACCGGTCTCCTGCTCACCGCACTGGCGGGCCTCTGCCTGTGGCTGCGCAGGGAGTATGGAGGTATTCAACAGGAATGAATCATTTTATGAAGAATGACGGAGATTTCTTCATAGAGGGTTTTGTTGTACATGAGAAGTGACAGCAGGGATACATTAGAGCATCACAGGAGCAGGTCGTGGACGGATTGTTCGGGGCCTGCTTCAGCATTTATTTCAGATGATGATCGGTCGCACACAGCGCACGCAGTGCCTGCCCGCCGCTGCCTTGCACAAAGAAACCAAACGTGGTAGTTTTTTTATAGAGAACCAGCCCATATATATGGGGCAGAGAAACCAATCGAAACCAACCGGAGGCGGGCAGTGAAGCAGGCAAAGACGATCAGTATCGGGGAGCAGTATTTTGACAGGCTGCGGGAGAAAGACTGTTTCTATATCGACAAGACGGACTTCATCCGGCAGTGGTGGGACGCGGAGGATGTCGTCACGCTGATCACACGCCCGAGGCGCTTCGGCAAGACCCTGAACATGAGCATGCTGGACTGCTTTTTTTCCACGCGCTATCAGGGCAGAGGGGAACTTTTCAAGGGACTGTCGATCTGGCAGGATGAACGTTTCCGGAAACTGCAGGGAACAATGCCCTGCATCTTTCTGACCTTTGCCGGCGTGAAGCTCAATACGCTCAGGGGAGCCAGGGACGGGATCATTGACGCCGTCGAACAGGCTTACAGGGCGCACGCATATCTGAAGGATTCCGACGTGCTCAGCGTTGAAGAAAAGAGCAGATTCGATGCGCTGTCCAGATATCTGGCCAATGACGATCCGAACCGGAAGATCGACGACACCCTGGTGACCACCTCGATCCAGCAGCTGTCAGCATGGCTTCATGCCTACTATCAGAAACCGGTCCTGATCCTGCTGGATGAATATGATACGCCGCTGCAGGAAGCCTGGACCGGCGGTTACTGGCAGGAGATCGTCGACTTCATCCGCGCCCTGTTCAACAACACCTTCAAGACAAACCGCCACCTGGCCCGCGCTCTGCTGACAGGCATCACACGCGTCAGCAGAGAGTCCATTTTTTCCGACCTGAACAATATGAAGGTCGTGACAACGACGTCGCCGGAGTATGCGGAGGCCTTCGGCTTCACAGAAGAGGAAGTTTTTGCGGCCATGGAGGAGCGGGGACTTGGCGGCCAGAGAGACAAGGTGAAGCGCTGGTACGACGGCTTCTGCTTCGGCAGGTGCCGTGACATCTATAATCCCTGGTCGATCACACAGTATCTGGACAGCGGTGTTTTTGATACGTACTGGGCCGACACCAGTTCCAACAGCCTGATCAATTCCCTGATCCGCAGAGGATCCGCAAAGATCAAACGCGACATGGAGGCGCTGCTGAAGGGAGAGTCTCTGCATGTATCCGTGGATGAGCAGGTCGTCTATGACCAGCTGGCGGAGAACGAAAATGCCTTATGGGGCCTGCTCCTGGCTGCCGGATATCTGAAAGTTGAAGACCGGGAGCTGGATGAAAACATCGGCGAGTGGATTTACCGCCTCACCCTGACCAATCAGGAGGTGGAATTCATGTTCCGGCGTATGATCCGGCGCTGGTTCGGTGGACAGGATGTCCCGTGGAATGACTTTGTCCAGGCCATGATTTCGGGAAATCTGGAGGAGATGAACCTCTACATGGACCGGGTCGCGCAGGAAACCTTCAGCAGTTTCGATACCGGCAGTAAACCTTCGGAAGTGTCGCAGCCCGAGCGTTTCTACCACGGATTTGTCCTCGGCCTGATCGCAGGTGAGACGCGGCGCTATGAGATCCGCTCCAACCGGGAGAGCGGATACGGGCGCTACGACGTTGCCATGATCCCGGCTGCACCGGACCTTCCGGCTATTGTCATGGAGTTCAAAGTGCACGACCCGGCTAGGGAAGCCACTCTGCATGACACAGCCAGTGCAGCCCTCCATCAGATTCGGAACAGGGACTATGACCGGGACATCCTGACCCGCGGCGTCGACCAGGGCAGGATCCGTCACTACGGCTTTGCCTTTGCAGGCAAAAAGATCCTGATCGAGTCCGATGATAAGAAGCAGGATGGCAAGGCGGATGAAAAAGATAAAGGATGATCATCAGCAGAAATGATAATCTGCAGACATGATAATCTGCAGTCGATGAATTCAGAATGCTGAACATATCTGAACATATTCGCAAACATCAAAAGATACCGATAAGCAGAAAAAGAAATAAACGATGACCAAAAACCGGCTCCGGGAATGGGGGATCCCCTTCCCGGGGCCGGTTTTTGCGCTGTTGTCGAAACGTCTGTTTCGAAAGCTATCTAAACGGGCGCTTCGACGGCTATCGAAACAGACGTTTGACACAAAAATAACCTTCCAGTGACGCCTTTTTAGTCACCCGCGGTGCTATTATATAGCTGATTTAATGCAATACTGTACTTTTTTGACGGATATTCCTGTACGGACTTCACTTTAGCTGCGTTCGAACCGGTACTGAGCCCTTGTTTTTGGGCAGCCGGTACAGAATTATCGATACAAGTACGCCAGGACGGATACCCCGGCACCACAGCTACGGACACTCCAGGACGGACACCCCATACGGACTGAAACAGGGGCGAATGGAAACCGCAACACTTACAGTCAGCATTGTCTTCATATCCAGCGCCCTATGATCTGCACCATGTAGTCATCAACGGCTCTACAGAGCATGGTACTATTTTTGTGGATTGTAGGAGAGCATCATGAGAACACTTCTAAATAAAATCAGAAAGCTCTTAAAAGATAGAAGAACCCGCCGTTTGTGGTCGCGAACCATCAGCATCGTGGCCGCTCTTGTCGTATTTGTCACGACCTACGCACTGGTTCTGCCGGCGATCACCATGGAGAGCCAGGTTTACTGCGGGCTGGAGGCACATCAGCACACAGATGACTGCTTTGAGCGGCAGCTGATCTGTACCATCCCGGAGAGCCCGGGACACCATCACGGCGACAGCTGCTACACCATGCGGCAGGAGTATTCCTGCACATTGGAGGAACACACACATGCAGAAGGGTGTTATGACGAGGAGGGAAATCTCATCTGCGAGATCCCGGAGCACACCCATGAGGAGGGGACCTGCTGGCAGGAGGTCCCCGAATTGACATGCACGCTGGAGGAATCGGACGGCCATCAGCACGGTGATTCCTGCTACGAAAATGTCCTCATATGTGGAAAAGAAGTCCATACCCATTCGGAGGCATGTTACGAAAACCCGGATGCACTCCTGGAGACCGCGGCCGTCGCGACAACGCAGGAAGGCGCCTACGGTATCAGCTCAGACGAAGGCTTTGACGGTTCAGGCACAGATGGCAGCGGTGATTCCGATGGCTCCGGAGATGAGATCGGCTGGACCGACAGCGATGATTACGGCAATGCAGCCAGAAGCGACGTTATGGACATGACTGCTTCCGAAGGAGAAAATGACGGTACTGCTTTGGGTGGAGAAATTGATGGCAGTGCCGGGAGTCAGGAAGCTGCGGATGGACTGACCGATCCGGCCAATGCCGTAAATGGCATGGCAGCTCCCGGTGCAGATGTTGCCGGCGCGGACGCTTCCGGATCGGATGCCGCCGGAACGGACACCCTGAGCGAAGAAGCGCAGCAGGATCTGACCTCAGCCGGAATCAATGAGGAAGAGGACCGCTACGTCCCGCAGCTGGATCCGCTGGCCTTTGACAGTGCCCTGAGAAGCCGCACCGGAATTTACTATTACCACGTCCGGGAAGGCGAGGTTGTTGAGGACAGCTCCCTGATCACCGAATGGAAAAAAGTTGACAAAAACACGGAACTCGGGCCCAATGACCTCCTCCGTGTCTATTTGTCGTACACCATTCCCGCAGGCAGTCTCAACGAGACAAATCCGACGGCCTCCTACCGCCTGCCCGCCAACCTTCACCTGACCGATGACCAGGTCAACGGCATCAATGCCGTCGAGAACGGCATTGCGGCCGCCTATATCGACTACGATACCCTGACCGTCACCGACCCGGATAACTACCACAGGTACCTCGGCGCCGAGGCCGTCGAAGGCACCCGCACCCCGGATCAGACCCTGGAAGAATATCTCGCACAGAATAAGGGCGGATCCGGGAACGGAGCGTCCGGCAATCAGGCTGGCCAGGAATTCATCAGCGCCACCGTCCGCGCCCAGAATGTCTATGACTCCGAGGGCATCTACGGCGACAAGGGTGCCTACCTGGGCCAGGACCTCATTTTCACCTTCTCCCCCTACACCATTGAAAAGAACCAGCACACATACGACGCCTCCGGCCAGCCTACCCGCGCCGGCGAGAAGGTCCGCGGCTGGTTTGCCCTCGACTTCAACCTGACCCAGGTGGACCTGGATGAGCCCTATATCGAAGAGATTGAAAATATTGAAAATGTTGAAGGCGAGAGTGAACCTAACCGCGAAAATGAGAACGCTGATGAGAACGTTGACGAGTACACCGGCGAAGAAAACACTGCCGTGAGTGAGGACGGCGATGAAACCTCTGTGCTCATCAGCCGAGAACTCCGTACAGCGAATATCGTTTTTGTAGAAAAAGATAGCTCCAGAAACCTCGATGAGATCAGTACATCGATCAAGGTCGTCACAGCAGAAAATTATGTGAGGATCGAAGAGACTCCTGATGATGCGGAGAATATAGAGAACACCGATAACGCAGATAATAGTGAAGAAATCGGAGAAGAACAAGCGGAGGACAGTGCGGAAGGCAATGAGGAAGACCTGACCGGCCAGGAGGCGGAGACAGGTGAAGATGCCGAAGGCGCTGACAGTGAAGATAAAACCGATAAGGATACTGAAGAAAAGAAAGACGAAGACCAGACAGGCAGTCAGGATGATACACCTGAGAAAACCATTATGCCTGCCATGAGCTTCGAGGACTCCATCCGCGTCCGCACCGGCAAGCCCGCAGGCGTGGAGGATGGCAGTGCCGGCTCCGCCGCAGCAAGTGCCGCCGAAGCCCTTCCGAAAAAGGCAAAAGTCACCGTTCGCGTTGAAGCAGATGAAGGCACCTTCCCTGTCGGCACGACCATGGTCCTCTCCGCCGTCGAAGACCTCGACGCAGTCGCCGAGACCGTGAAGGAGACGGTGGAAAACGGCGGGGCAGGTGATGCCGCACAGACCGCTGGCAACAAGAGTAACGAAGTCAACACGCCAGCAGAAAACAACAGCGATACCGATACCACTTTTGCCGGCAGTACAGAAAATAAGAATCCCAAAACCTATGGCTTCCAGGCTGTCGACATCTCCTTCCGCGATGCGGACGGAAATGAAATCGAGCCTGCAAAGCCTGTTCGAGTTGCCCTCAGCTCGGAAATTGTCGAGCAGATCAAAGCTGACAAAGAAGCCAACGAGAACACATCCATCGCCGACCCTGTCGTTGTTCACCTGGACGATGACGGCAATGCGGAGAAGATGGATCTCATTGCGCCTGAAGAAATCCAGCCTGCGCAGGGAAAAACCGAAGAAGAACTGCGGGAGGAGATGGAAAAGGCGCAGACTGAGGCAGAAAAAGCTGCATCAAAGGAGAAAGAAAAAGCCACGGCTGAGCAGGAAGAGAAAGACTGGGACGATGCAGACAGCCAGACCTCCGCGCATGACCAGGCAGCCGGGGATGATCCGGAAAATAATGCAACGGAAGGAAGGAATGAAAATCGGGCACCGGAGGAAACGAACAATCAGGATCAGTCCGCCGTGGAAGTGAGTGAGAAGGTGGACGAGAATCAGAATCGGAACCAGGAGAATACGATCACGGATGACCAGCCGACTGCAGGAGAGGATACAGCGAATGCGCCCTCAGAAGAGCCCACCGTCTTCTTTGATACGGATTCCTTCTCCGTCTATGCTATTGTATATACAGTGGACTTCCATTGGGAAGTGGATGGCAGACAGTACGAATATTCCCTTCCCGGAGGCGGATTTGCAAGCTTTTCAAAGCTCATGGAAATCCTCGGAGTGACAGAGAAGGACGCACAGGAGGAGTCTCAGAACGTTTCTGAGGGAAGCCCGGCTGATGAGGCTGCGCAGGAAGCTTCTCAAAACGATCCTGAGAATAATCTCGATGATGCGGATAATGAGGACAGCCGGGTCCGGTCTGCCCTGACAATGGAAGATGTGCAGGTCAGCGAGGAGACCAGGCGTTTTGTCGCGGACGTGGAGACAGTGGAGTTCTCCAGTCCTGAACTGGTCTGGGTCGCGAAGGTTGGTGAAGAGACCACGGTCGGCGGATTAAAAGAAGCAAACGAATTGGAAGTTCAGTACAGCGCTGAGCTGACGGAAGAAGAGATTAAGACGATCAACGCGCAGACGGTTGAGGCCGGTGACTGGGCTTTAATCAGCATGCTGCCGTTTGCCAGCGAAGAGACGCTTACTGTCACCATAAAAGACGGGGAGCAGTTTGTCGTGAAGGTGACGGACGCTCAGTACGATGGTTCCAAAGTGACAGCTCTCAATGGTGCGACCGGAGCACTGATTAACAAGACAAATAACAATGCTGTTTTGGGCACTGCACAGAGTCAGACTGCATTACGGGCGGTCGCTGTTACAGTGAATGGGGATCAGATCTCTACTGCAGACGGAAGTCCCGAACTGACACAGTGGACGTTTACATATATTGGTAACTGGAACGGCAATGATCACTACCAAATTCGTTGTAATGATGGATATCTGCATTTGGGTTCCGGGTCAGCTACCATATCTTCAAGTCCTCAGGATTTGATTGTAGTGACCCGTCAGAACAATGGTGAGACACAGATCCGAATTGCGAATGACAACCATGATGCACTGAACAACACCAGTAACAATACGTCTAACGGTTATTCTACCTATAATAACTGGGGGTATACAACCAATCCGGGTGAATGGTTTACTGTGTATGCGCTTACATATGCGGATGATCCGTTTGATCTTGATGGAAAGTCCCGGACCATCATCAACAACAGGGATGGCGGAAATAACTGGCAGGCCGTAAGGGATGAGATTGATGACACAAAAGACAGCCGCGGCTACTATGTCTCTGGAAATGCAACCACTTATACCAGAACTGACAATGTCGATTATTCATCCGGCAACGATGTTGTATGGACATTCGAGTTTGTGAAAAATGACAGTACCGGCGCCTATTATCGCATCAAAACTGCAAAGGGTTACCTGTTTATTGATCCGGATGTCACCAAAAAAAGCGACATGCCGTCCAACCAGTCCCACGCCTTTGAGCATGCCCTGCGTCTGGAGAGCGCTGCAGGAGATGGATCGTCCAGTGACGGAACTCTGATCAGAATAGTGCCTAACGGAGACGGGACCTATCTGCTGCAGAATCGTAACGGCGTGTCTCTGTGGAACTACGGTAATAACCAGTTCTGGCTGAGCACGCTGACCCAGGATGGGGAAAGCGATCAGGGCAAGTTAAACAGCCGCTTCCGTCTCGCGACCCGGCTGGAACCTCCGCATGTTACTGTACATTATGTGGACAGATACGGGAATCCTCTTACAGGTGTTACTTATACCGGTACCAATCCGCTCGTAACGCAGAATCCGGATGGAACATTTACGATACCTTATAGCTGGAGCGGACAGACTACAGAGACTTCCGTGGACCTCAGAACTCAATTTTCCAAGGAGGGGTATACTTACGCCAATAGCCATCTGGCAGGCAATGACGCAGACAATCGTGAAATGAAGCAGGATGGACTTGTCATAGATTCTGTTCTTACTTCCACTTCCAACGGCACCAATCTGTCCTTTAAATCAGACAGCGGTGAAACGAATTGGAATATGTCAGGCAATCCTCCTATGGGTAATCTGGCCTACGGAAATCTGACCTCTCACAATCTTTCTGACCGGTTTAACAGAAGGCCGGCAGTGGATGGAGACGTTGTTCCATATGCTCTTTCCAATAATAAAGATATCTATGTCGTTCTGGATCCGGTCCCCACGGAAACCACCGGCTCGGGACCCGGCAGCGTGAATCCGGGTGAAGTGCAGCCGCCGTCTCTTGAAAAAACAATGGAGGACAATGGTGACGGTACCTATACCCTGTCTCTGAAGGTTGATGCGCATGCGAAAAATGCATCGGACACAAACAAGGCGAATGTTCTGTTTGTTGTAGATACTTCTTCAAGTATGCGCAACATCACTACGAATGGAAGCACCCGTATCATTGATACACATGACGCAGTTCTGGACTTCGGTCAGAAACTTCTTTCCTATAATAATGAACAACGTCCGGATGCAGTAGAAGTATCCATGCTCACATTCGACGGAGGAGTCACGGAGCGTCTGGACTGGACCAGGTCCAAGACTGAGTTTCAGGATACAGTTAATACCTATCTGAAGTACTATTATCTGCATACAGGAACAGACTGGGAAGATTCAATGGACGAAGCTTTTAAAAAGCTTCTGAATGATACAGATGATGATCCGACTTTTGTCGTGTTCTTCACTGACGGCGAACCGTCCCAGTATACAGGTTTCCACGGTGCAGGAGAGAATACAAATACCAACGTTCCCGATCCGATCACCGGCGGCACTGAGCATGAGCCGGTCAGTGGCGGGTATCCCAACTTCTACAGCTACTTCCTGTGCCGCGAAGCATCCAAGGACGAAATGAGGGCGATCGTCAACACGGGCGCTCAGTTATACGGCATCTATGCATATAACACAACGAATGAGTCCTATAACGGATATAATGGTCGTGAAGACGGCGCCAAGATGCTCCACAACGCCATCAAATACGGCTACAACACGACTGCGGATCTGACCAACAACCTGTTCTATGAAGCGAAAAACACCAGCGACCTGCAGGGTGCCTTCGACAAGATTTATAACCTGATCACTGAAAAGGTCGGTTTTACAAATGTTGCTGTGACGGATGGAATAACCGCCGGTGTAACATCTTCTACAGTCCTGAACGGAGATGTATCCGCCTTTACTTACATCATAAGAGATAAATCAAAAGCGGTGGCTTACAAAGTCACGGTAGCTCCTAACGGTGCCCCTGAGGGGACAGATGAAGGCACGCCGCTCTTCTGGATCGGGGGCGATGGACCGCCGGTTGTCGGTGAAATAAAAGAGATTTCGACCACTAAGATAGTGACTGACGACGATGGACGGCCGATCCTGGATGAAAACAACAAAATACAGACAGAGACGATCGATGTTGAGGTCTATTATTATAAAGACGCCGATGACAATGAGTACATTATGCCGATCGCGGTCCCGGATGAAACCGTCACATGGGATCTGTCCCCCTTCGGAGTCCTCAAGGACGGATATTCTTATGAGGTTAATTTCGTAGTCTGGCCGAATCAGGATGCATATGACCTTGTCGCGGATCTCAATAACGGGAAGAGGCCTGATATTGAAGCGACCGCCAACTGGGCGGCTCAGCCTCTTAAAACGGATAGTTCCGGAAGGCAGTACAGACAGGGCGGCTTTGCTGATTATCCGTATATTTCCCGTTATGAAGATAACGGTGTTTACGCTGCTATGTCCAACACGGAGCAGAACGTGGAATATTATAAAGTCGATAACAAGATCGTAAACGGCCAGGAAGTGACAGAAATCACCGGACCTTTTGAAAAATCTGTTGATCCGCCGGATCCCATGCCTCTCACAGCATCCATGTCCCAGATCGAAAAGCAATGGAACGTGGACAGAAACCCCAAAGTTCTTACAGAACTCCTGTACGGGAATAAGGATCCTGAAACCGGGGAATGGATACCTTTCTCCATTACGTTCGGCGTATATATATCCGACCCTTCCGAGGAAACAGTGGAGACAGATGACCCGGCAGACCCTGCGGATCCGGCAGATCCGACAGAAGAAACAGACCCGGAGGAGCCGCCGGAAAATCCTGCTGAACCAACAGCCCCTGCAGACCCAGCAGATCCCACAGACCCGGACGAGCCTGCAGATGACCAGCCTGCCGGAGACCTGTATACATCTGTGACTCTCGGCTGGCAGGATGAATGGAATAAGGAAACCGATGATTATGTCTGGGTTGATGCCCCGGCGCAGAATAATGTGACATACGACGGAGTTGGTCATAAAGTAGGAACACGCTGGGCTCAGGATTTCTCCATCGCTACGGGCTTAATGCTGAGCGAAGGACAGATGAATGCCCGCCATCTGAATAAGAGTCTGTTCTCTTCGTTTGAATATAATCATGTGACATATTATATCCTCGAAGAAGGACATGATTACATGCTGGAGGAAACACCCAAATTAAGCTACGATTTTGATTTTCCTGAGACCAAATACCATCCCATGATCGTGGACGGCAAAATGCAGAGTGTTACATTCAGCCGGGATGAGAAGGGCAAAATAACAGGTATTACCGGGATGACTTCGGAAGAGAACGGCATATCATCCCTGAAGATTGAAAACACCCTGCGCGGTTATATCAATCTTAAAAAGGTTGTAGTCGGCAAAGACGGTACCAGTCCAAGACCTACTGACGATACTAAATTCAAATATCATATCAGTCTGGAAAACCCGTCGCCTGTTTTTGAAGGAGATCACATCCCCTGGTATGCTGTGAACGGCCTTTTTTATCATGACGATGACTTTAATTACTATCATGCATACCTGGAAGAAAATGGCGATCTGAAGATCTGTACGGAAGAAGGGACACTGGAGAATCCCTATGACGGTGTTATAGGCACCATCGATCCCGAAACAGAAGTATTTATTGTCGGCGGAACGTTTGATCAGAATAAT
The DNA here is from genome assembly GCA_902781215.1 of uncultured Lachnospiraceae bacterium. Classification (GTDB taxonomy): domain Bacteria; phylum Bacillota; class Clostridia; order Lachnospirales; family Lachnospiraceae; genus CAG-791. The sequence continues at coordinate 3,261 of CACZIO010000036.1, read as the reverse complement.
GTCACCGGACAGGTCATTAAGTTTAATGATGGCTCAGGCGACAGGATCGTCACGATCAAAGGTAACCGGACAGACGCCGCGGCAGATCATCTTTCCACTCAGGCTGATATGTGGATCAATCAGAACGAGACTCTGACGATTGCGAATGTTCCTCTCGGGACACATTATTCAATTACTGAGACGCAGACAACTGGGTATGATCTGGTCAGTGTTAAATCCAATCAGATACAGAATGAAAAAGCCTCGATAGAAATCAACGGTTACAAAATCGAGGGAGATATCATCCAGAATACCGACAACGACGTCACTTATACAAACAAGGTCATAGACGGTTCTCTGCAGATCACAAAGAAAGTGACGGTAGACCACGAGCCGACGCAGACCGACTGGGCAGATGGAACATACATCTTTACCATTACAGACGCGGATGGAAAACCGGCGGTTGGTAGGGTTAACGGACAGTGGATCGGAGAAGACGGCAGGATCAGCATTACAGTGGAGAACGGTGCCGCGGCTTCTGTCGTATTAACCGATTTGCGTATAGGTGAATACACGATCACGGAAGAAGAACCGGACAACGGGACAGTTCTGGAAGTATTTACCGTCGATGGAGTTTCGAAAACAGTCAAAGACGGCGTGGTTGCCGGCAGCGACAGGAAGATAACTGTGACAGCAAACCAGAATACCACCGCGACCTTCACCAACAACATCGACACAACGGCAGTGAACGTGCAGAAGGTGTGGACTGATGACGGCCGGCAGGGTGTTGACCACACAGGGCAGACGATTCAATACAAGATCTATCGAATCCCTTATCAGATGGTTGATGACCCGGATCATGAGGGACAAAAGATTCGCGGTGCCAGTTATCCGGTGCAGGAAGTAACCTCGAACCTGGTTCCGGATCTGGCCGCCAATGGATTCACAGGCCTTCTTCAATACAACAGCCAGGATTCCGCAAAGAGCTGGAAAGAAACCGTTTCCAGGCTTCCAAAGGCAGGTAAGTATACACCTGTCGGCGAGACAGACGCAGTTCAGGTGTTCTATGAGTATTATGTTACGGAAGAAACAGAGGTTCCCGGCTACAAAACCTCAATTGATGGAAGTCTGATCAACGAGGGAGAAAACCAGGGCACCTATTCATATATAATCACAAACGAGCCAATGGGGCCTACTGATCAGGAAACCGGGATCGACGTCAGAAAGGAGTGGAAGACGGCAGCCGGCGAAGACGATGAAGATCTCCATAAGAACGATACCATCTTGCTGGATGTCACTCAGAAGAAGTACGAAGCAAAGGTACTCATAGGAACAGGTGCTCAGGCCGAGCCCAGGATGCTGTATCCGATCACAATCAACCTCAGCGACAAAAACGGGAATAACAGCAATCCCCGTGTGAATCACACATATGTAGTATATGTGCCTCAGGGAGCCTCGTTTACAATGGAGCCACATTGGGTTGAGAACGGGACAAACGCCCCAGAGCACACGGTATATGTATATGGCAATGGAATAACAGTTACTCCCCGCAATCAGTCGCCATCCGCCACCACCTATACCGACAAGCCCGGTCGTACATACTATTATCCCGGCGCCACATTTACAATAGCGGAGGTGGACGAAGCGAAAGAGATCTCGCTCGAACTTCACGCCGGAAATGATAAGTGGATGAATCTGTACGACATGTATCATTACTCCGAGGCACCTTCCTACACAGACAGACATGAGTGGACGTGTGAAATGACGAGTACCTATGAGATTATCTGGGATTTGAACGAAATGCTTGAAAACGTACTGGAGGGTGCAGAAGGCCCTGCCCAGACCGATCCGGTTCTCATAGGTACCAGTCATCCCACTTACACTATGACGCTCACCAATAATGAAAGCGGACTGCCTACGGTTATCAGCAACGGTGAAAACGCGCCCGGTCATGGAGAAGGCTCCGCAGTTCAGACCTGGGAAGGCAGCATCACGCATCTTCCGCTCTACGAGTATAAAGACAGTGGTGTTGACGCAGGCAAATCATTCATCTACACCTATGAGCTGACGGAAGCGGCTATTGGTTCGGATACCACCAATACTGTCAATCCGCCCGGCCAGCCCGGAGAATGGAATGGACAGACTTCATCTTATCTCGTGAAGTGGGATCAGGACACACAAACCGGCGTATGGACAATCACCAACCAGAAAAAACCCCCGATTGACATTGTCCTTTATAAGGTGGAGGAAAGTGACTTTCCGGATCATTCTTCTTTGCTTCAAGGAGCCGAGTTCAAACTGATTAAATACACATCCCTAAAGCCCAGGGCAAAAGACATGAGCTGGGGCAATTCAGGAGAGTCGACAGTGGTTTCCGATGATCCTCAGAATCCCGGTATCTTCAGTTTTGAAAACCTGGATGCCGGTTATTACGAGATTGTAGAGACCAAATGCCCGGATGGTTACATCAAGTTGACTGAAAGTCCGGTCTTCCAGGTGCGGTACAATAAAGATTCCGCCGTGCCGGAAATCTTATTGGTAAATGGAAGCGGAGAGAATGCCGGCCAGCCAATTGACGGCAACATATCTGGACTGGTGAAAGTCGAGAACGCAGCTATTGTTGTCGGCAACACCCCCGGAGCAGCCCTCCCGAACACCGGCGGTCCAGGCACACGGCTCTTCACAATCCTCGGCAGTATCCTGATCCTTGGAGCGGGAGTACTGCTGTGGAGGAGACGGAGATTGATTTAGCACAAGGTTAACAGAGAAGTCAGTCACTTCGGTGGCTGGCTTTTCTTATGCGGAGGGGTTAGATTTGACTAACCGCAATATATAAAATGACGCCGCCCGGGACTGTGCCGGACAGCGTCGGTGTGATTATTTTGGTTCGTTTACTTTCTCCTGATAGAGCTTCATCAACCATGCGACACAGGCTGCCTCGTCGGTCTCTTTGATCGGCATTCATTTGAAAGGAAGGTACCTGAAAATGGCTAAGAATAAGGTGAGATACAACCTGAAAAATGTCCATACCGCCATCCTCACCAAAGGGGATGACGGCACCTATACGTATGCAAAGCCTGTGGCGATCCCGGGCGCGGTATCCCTGTCGCTGGACGCGGAGGGTGAAAGCAATCCCTTCTATGCGGACGGCGTCGTATATTTCCGCTCCACCAGCAATAATGGCTACTCCGGTGACCTGGAGATGGCCCTGATCCCGGAGTGGTTCCGCACCGATATCCTGCAGGAAGAGAAGGATTCGAACGGTGTGCTGATTGAGAGATC
>CACZIO010000035.1 GCA_902781215.1 uncultured Lachnospiraceae bacterium | reverse complement strand
GGTCGGTTGCTTATCCTCAGGTTCTTTAGATCGGGGATCGAGATAAGCAGTGCTCAGTTGTGAGGTGTGCACTTCTCTTATTCAGTTTTGAAGGTATGAAGAAAAGATGCGTGAGCATCTTTTTTTAGAAGATTCTGCACGTAATTTAATTGATGATCATGCCTTGATAGCTCAATGGTAGAGCACGCGGCTGTTAACCGCGGTGTTGCAGGTTCGAGCCCTGCTCGAGGCGCTCAGAGTGCGGCAGAAATATCTGCCGCATTTTTTATACCATTTTCTTTACAAGATGGTATAATAGCAGGTGACCGGCCCGAAGGGCATGGATCTGCTGCCGGTCATTCATATGTTAATGATACGTGTTAATAATACGGCTCCGTGGTCAAGAGGTTAAGACATCGCCCTTTCACGGCGGTAACACGGGTTCGATTCCCGTCGGAGTCACTTATGGATCCTTAGCTCAGTTGGTTAGAGCAACCGGCTCATAACCGGTCGGTCCCGGGTTCGAGTCCCCGAGGATCCACTTGCTGTGATCAAAGCAGAGATCGATCGTTACGGTCTCCGGAGTCCGCCCGGTCTGCAGCCGGCAGGCCTTCCGGTGCAAATAGCTTCCGTTTCGTACGCCTCTGCAATGTACAAATTCGTAAACAATTTGTAATAATCACAGTTGTGTACTTATTTTGCCGGCATGGCGGAATTGGCAGACGCGCGGGACTTAAAATCCCGTTCGACTTAAATCGAGTGTCGGTTCGACCCCGACTGCCGGCAGCCAAAGACCCGAAGATGCAGAAGTACTGTGTTTTCGGGTCTTTTTTTGTGCAAATGTGACTGTTATTTTCAAATTTTGTCTGTGTTTGCCTGAATAAATCAAGAAACTGAAATCGTTCTCTTTTTTTCTGTTTCTATATACCTGGCGGAGATGAGCGGCGATCAGGCTCGGCCGGGGACCTCATATGATCCGGCATGCAGAGCGGCTGACGGTCATGTGCCATATGGTGCGCAGTGGGGTTTGCTTGACAGCATGTTGGATATCTGTTATAGTAGGCAAGGTTGTAACAAATTTGTAACAAAAGATATTAAATCTGTAAAAAACGAATATAAAATATTAATAAATTTATTTATTGGAGGAAGAATGGAGTTTAAAAGAGTTAAGCTGTTGTCTGGAATGCTTTCAGCCGCCGCACTTGCAGGTATTGCGGGAGCACCCGTTATGGCAGCTGAGATTCCTGAAGAGAAATTTCCCCTGGCAAAAACTCTCGAGAACGATCAGGCTGAAGATGCAGAAGAAGGTTCGATCGCACAGTTCCTGAATGGAAAGACAAGTGAGGTCGATACGGCCGGTCTTGTCGACCAGGGCAGTGAGCTGAATGCTGTCACGGCAGATCTGCAGATCCCGCTGACGGAGAATGTCGTTGAGGATCAGAAGGCGGAAGCTTCCGATCTGTATCTGGAGGCTGCAAAGGCATATAACCGCGCAGTCCTTCCTGAGCTGACCGTGGCCCTGCAGCCCGGCAATGTCTATACCGGCATCCTGGGTGAGAAGCACGAAGCTGATCCCCGCGCAGATAAAGAAGCTGCTCCCGCTGTCCAGACCCTGGCTTCGGAGAAGAACATTGTTGTCGCGTCCCCGAATGTTTATCTGAACATTCATGCGGAGCCTTCCATGAGCAGTGAAGTTCTCGGCAAGATGTACAGCAATGACCTGGCCGTCGAGCTCCACAAGGAGGATGACCGCTGGACCAGAATCCGCTCCGGCAATATCGTCGGCTATGTTATGAATGAGTACCTGGTTGACGGCGAAGAAGCGGAGGCTCTCTCCGAGATCGTCAGCACGCCGGTCGCGACTGTCGAAAAAAAGAGCGAAAAGGAAGTTTACCAGGAAGCAAGCGATACGGCCAAGATCGTCACCGAAGCCAAGGCCGGTGATCAGTATGAAGTGACCGAGAGTGAGGACGGCTGGCTTGGAATTCTCACCGAGGACGGTGAGGGATACATTCCTTCGTCGGAAGTCACGCTCAGCATGGCCTATCCCGTCGCGGAGACTGCCCGTCAGGAAGAGGACCGCGTCAGCACATCCAACGTCAAGGAGCGCGCAGACCACGAGCAGCGCAAGGCCGACAAGGCGGACGCTGTTGTCGAACTGGCCCAGTCCAGAGCAGAAGTCGCCAGCGGCGAGGACGAAGAGACCGCGACCGCAGTTGTCGAGGTCGCCCTCCGCGCAGCGGATGCAGCTGCCGCCCAGGCAGATGTGGCCCGCGTCGCAGTCAGCCAGGCCGGCGAGGAATCCGGTCAGGCCGTCATTGAATTCGCGACCCAGTATATCGGCAATCCCTACGTCTGGGGCGGCTCCAGCCTGACCCACGGCGCGGACTGTTCCGGTTTTGTCATGGCAGTCTATGGAAACTTCGGTTTCCGCCTGCCCCACTACGATGTCTCCGACCGCAGCGTCGGATCGCCTGTCGCCTCCCTCGAGGAAGCGCGCGCGGGCGACATCATCTGCTACAACGGCCACGTTGCCCTCTACATGGGCGACGGCATGATCGTGCACGCCCAGGACGAGCGCCACGGCATCACGACCTCCAGGGCCAATTTCATGCACATCGTCTGCATCCGCAGACTCTTCACCTGAGCACCTGCGCCAGGCGGCAGCGAAGGCTGCCAATCAACTGTACAAGCTGTTTGCGGGCAGTCCGGATTCGTTCCGGGCTGCCTTTTTCTGTTCCGGATCTATAGCGGCTGCCTGATCAGGTTCCGGACTTAAGCGGTACATGCGCGGGATATGCGCAGGGGATGGGCGGGCCCGCCCGGAGCATGTCAGGGACTTGCTCAGGAGACTCAGGAAAACTGTACATGTTTCAGGGCATTTACCTGGAATTCGAAATAAATGTTGCACAAAAAATGCACAAAACCATGCCCCTCCGGAACATAATAATTGTGCAATTAGCGGGATGTTATGTTATAATGTTCCTGTGCAGAAGCAGTGTGACGCAAACTGCTTTCTGCGCGCCATCCATTTGCCTTCTGGGTATGCGGGAGGGCAAAAATAAAAGCGGCAGGCATGCCGCGGAAAGAGGCATCTATGAAATATGTGATTGTCGGAAAAAACATGGAAGTCACACAGTCCCTCAAAGACGCCGTGACACAGAAACTGGACAAGCTTGACAAGTTTTTTTCGCCTGATACAGAGGTGCATGTGACACTGCAGGTGAACCGGGACAGGCACAAAATCGAGGTGACGATCCCGGTGCGGGACAATATCATCCGCTCCGAGCAGGTCAGCAATGACATGTATGTCTCGATCGATCTGGTCGAGGAGGTCATTGAGCGGCAGTTAAAGAAGTACAAGAGCAAACTGATCAAGCGCCATCAGGAGGCGGCGGCCTTCAAGCGCGAATATGTGGAGCGCTCCTACTATGATGAAGAGGACATCCGCATCGTCCGCAAGAAACAGTTTGACCTCAAGCCCATGTATCCCGATGATGCCTGTGTTCAGATGGAACTTCTGGGACACAACTTCTTCGTCTTCATCAACGCGGAGACAGAACAGATCGCCGTCGTCTACAAGAGAAAGGGCGGCACCTACGGCATGATCGAGCCGGAGGCGTAAGATTTAAAGGGAACCCGCCGCTGTATCCGTCAGCGGCATAATTATATCGTAAAAAGCAATATAAGGAGGATACGATCATGAAAGTTGCAGTTATCGGCGCTGGTGCTATGGGATCCGGCATTGCACAGTCTTTCGCACAGTGCGCAGACGTGGAGAAGGTTTATCTCTGCGATATCAAGGTTGAGTTTGCGCAGGGCGGCTTCAACAGGATCAAGGGCAACCTTGACAAGATGGTCGCAAAGGGAAAGATGGAGCAGGCCGCTGAGGACGCTATTCTCGCTAAATTCGAGTGCGGTCTCAACACCATCGCTGTAGATCCTGACCTCGTCGTCGAGGCAGCTCTCGAAGTAATGGACATCAAGAAAAATGCGTTCAAGGAACTCCAGGATGAGATCGTCAAGAACCCTGACTGCATCTTCGCATCCAACACTTCCTCCCTTTCCATCACCGAGATCGGTGCCGGCCTGGCCAAGCCCATCATCGGCATGCACTTCTTCAATCCCGCTCCCGTCATGAAGCTGGTCGAGGTCATTGCCGGACTCAACACTCCTCAGGAGTATGTTGACAAGATCAACGAGATCTCCAAGAAGCTGGGCAAGGTTCCGGTACAGGTCAACGAGGCTGCAGGCTTCGTCGTCAACAGGATCCTGATCCCTATGATCAACGAGGCGATCAACGTCAAGTACACCGGCGTTTCCGATATCGCCGGCATCGACACTGCCATGAAGCTTGGCTGCAACCACCCCATGGGACCGCTCGAGCTCGGCGATTTCATCGGCCTGGACATCTGCCTGGCAATCATGGACGTCATCTATGCTGACACTGGCGACAACAAGTATGCCGCCAGCCCGCTCCTTCGCAAGATGGTCCGCGGCAAGAGGCTCGGCGTCAAGACCGGCATCGGCTTCTATGACTATTCCAAAGGCATGAAGGACAAGGTCGCGACCGACAAATAAGGAACTGCAGCAAAGTGATTTGCGAAGGTTTCTAAAGACAGGATCTGTATATCATGCATGACAGTTCTGTCCATGCAATGCGCTATATTGTGCTGTTCCCGCGCCAGCCGTATCCGGGCCGCGGGGACAGCCCTTATAGAAAATACGCAAAAAGGGGAAATCCGCGCCGTCTGATCCGGAAGCCCTGTCCGGGCTGACCGAACCGGGAGCATGTTCCCTGCAGTCCTGCTGCAGCATACTGTAGGCAGGAAAGTGAAACTGTGGGCGCAAGATAGTTTGTCAAGTAAATAGTTCGCATAAAAAGTATAAAAAATAATACAGGCATTTTGTTTGGCTAACTTGCGGATAGAATACAGTGCGTGATATATTATATTGTATGTAAGATTCACTTTAGAAGGAGGCATTTATGAACATTCTGGTATGCGTAAAACAGGTTCCGGATACGACTCAGATCAAGATCGATCCGGTCAAGCACACCCTTATCCGCGAAGGTGTTCCGGCAATCCTGAATCCTTTTGACGGCTATGCTCTCGAGGCAGCTGCCCGCATTAAGGACAAAGATCCCGGCACCAAGATCGTCGTCGTCACCATGGGACCGCCTCAGGCAACTGCAGTCCTGAAGGAGTGCGTCGGCATCGCCGCAGATAAGGGTTATCTCGTTTCGGGCCGCACCTTCGGCGGTTCCGATACTCTGGCTACTTCCTACATTCTCTCCCACGCGATCAAGAAGATCGAGGAGACCGAGGGCAAGTTCGACGCGATCTTCTGCGGCAAGCAGGCTATCGACGGCGACACCGCACAGGTCGGCCCCGAGATCGCTGAGTGGCTGGATCTCCCCCAGGTCACCTATGGCCTTGAGATCGAGGCAACTGAGGATGGCTTCAAGGTTCAGAAGGAAGCTGAGGATGGCATGCAGGTCATCGGCATCAAGAGCCCCTGCCTCATCACCTTCACAAAGCCCAGCTTTGATCCCCGCTATCCCACCATCAAGAGAAAACTGATGGCGAACAAGGCTAAGTTCGAGACCCTTGGCGACGATTTCGATCCCACCATGGATGCAGCGAACTACGGCCTGAACGGCTCCCCGACTCACGTTAAGAAGTCCTTCACACCTCCCGTTAAGTCTGGCGGTATGAAGATCAAGGAAGAGACCGGCGAGGAGTCCGCTAAGAAGCTTGCTAAGATTCTTGTGGACAACAACATTGTCTGATAGGAGGGGATTGAAGAATGGAAGCTAAGACAAAAGATTTGTGGGTATTTATTGAAACAAATGAAGACGGCTCTCCGAAGAAGGTTGGCCTTGAGCTTCTGAATCCCGGCCGCATGATGGCTGACAAGCAGGGCGGAAAGCTCGTCGCTGTCGTCATCGGCGACAACGTTGCTGAGTCTGTTGAGCAGGCCGGCATCTACGGCGCTGACCAGGTCATCGTCGTTGAGGGACCCGAGTACAAGCAGTACACAACTGACGCTTATGTAAAGGCTCTGTATCACCTGACCGAGAAGTATGGTCCCACCACCATCATGATCGGCGCGACCAACAACGGCCGCGACATGGGCCCTCGTTTCTCCTCCCGCGTCAAGACCGGTCTGACCGCAGACTGCACAAGCCTTGACATCGATGAGGAGACCGGCAACGTCGCATGGACCCGTCCTGCATTCGGTGGTAACCTGATGGCTACCATCATGTGCCCGGACCATCGTCCTCAGTGCGGCACTGTCCGTCCCGGCGTGTTCAAGAAGCCCGAAGCCGGCGAGAACAAGGCTGAGGTTATCAAGGAAGAGTTCCACGTAGCTCCCCGTCCTTCTCGAGGTTGTCAAAGAGGCAGCTGGTGAGATCGTTGACCTTGAAGGCGCAGACGTCATCGTCGCCGGTGGACGTGGTGTCGGCGGCCCCGAGGGCTTCGCTCCCCTCAAAGAGCTCGCAGACCTTCTGGGCGGCGTCGTAGGCGCTTCCCGTGCAGCAGTCGACTCCGGCTGGATCGCTCACTCTCACCAGGTCGGCCAGACCGGTAAGACCGTCGGTCCCAAGCTCTACATCGCCTGCGGTATCTCCGGCGCGATCCAGCACGTCGCTGGTATGAGCAGCTCTGATTGCATCATCGCCATCAACAGAGACGAGGATGCCAGCATCTTCAACATCGCTGACTACGGTATCGTCGGCGACCTGTTCGAGGTTGTTCCTGCTCTGACCGCTGAGATCAAGGCTCTGAAGGCTTAATAGCAATTTCGGATCTAATCTGATCAAGTGAATCTGACGGCACCCCCCTGCGGCAACCCCGCAGAGGGGTGCTTGTAATTTAGGGAAAGAAAGGAAGAGTCAAAATGGCAAAGAAAGACAAGGGTGAAGTGAAGACAAACGCCATGCGCATCCTGGAACGTGAAGGCATCCCCTACGAGCACTTCTCCTACGAGTGCGACGAATTCATCGACGGCGCCGCCACGGCGGACAAGCTGGGCCTTCCTCATGACCAGGTCTACAAAACCCTTGTGACCGTGGCCCCCGACCGCCAGAACTACGTCTTTGTCATTCCGATCGACGAGGAACTGGACCTCAAGAAGTGCGCCAGGTCTGTCGGCGCCAAGTCCGTCGCCATGATCCACCAGAAGGAGCTCTTCCCCCTGACAGGCTATATGCGCGGCGGCTGTACAGCCATCGGCATGAAAAAGAACTTTGTCACCCGGATCGACGAGTCAGCCATGCTCTATGACCGAATCTATATCAGCGGCGGCAAGATTGGATGCCAGATCCTCCTGAACCCCGAGGACTTCCTCAAGGCTGCATGGAAGGCCGAATACGCCGACCTGACCAGGGAATAGGGCTGACCAGGGAATAGAACTGACCAGGGAATAGGATATAGAACAAACGGGATTTGAACCGGGAAAGATGGAAGGAATGCTTCTCCATCTAAGAACGCTTCTCAATCAGGATCCGAATCAGGATCCTGATCCGGAATGAGATGTGAAAAATGAATATAAAAGCGAAATAAAAAAGCAGCCGATGAAAATCGACTGCTTTTGCATGTACGTGACAAGATTCGAACTCGCGACCTTCTGGTCCGTAGCCAGACGCTCTATCCAGCTGAGCTACACGTACATTTCTTTGCTGTTCCTCAACAGCGAAATTAAGTTTAACTCTGAAAAGACAATTTGTCAACACGTTTTTTGAAAAGATTTTTGAAAAAATTCCCAGTGTGGGTGTTCAAAAATCCCAGTGTTGTTTTTCAAAATATCCCGGTGCAACTTTTCAAATATCCCAGTGTTGTTTTTCGAAAGATCCCAATGCAACTTTTCAAAAAATTCCAGTGCAGGTTTTCAAAAAATCCCAGTGTTACTTCTGGATCCCTTCAGAATGATCTATCGCTGCGGCAAACAGATGTATGACCAGAAAACGCGTGTAGAATACGAAAGGGATGGCTTCCCTATACACTTGGTCTTTTTTGACATTTTTAAAAGAAAGACGGGATGCCTGAAAGTTGCTGTTTCTGCTGAATAGTGTTAAGTGCACATATTGTATACAAATCCGTACAACTTTATTTCGGCGGATAGACTGACCGGTGGCGGAAGAGACTGATACCCTGATGTTGGGCTCGAAATCCGGCATGATGTCAGTAGCACCAGATGTTGGGCGAGATCCGGCAGAAAGGCCGGCATCTGCCCTATATGTAGAGCGGAATCCGGCTGTCTGCCGGTGCCCGCTTTCCATAAGCGGCCGGAAGAGCCTTCATACTATGATACGGAAGGGAGAACAGTCAACATGGTTACACAAAAAGATATCGCAGCTGCATGTGGAGTATCAACGGCAACGGTCAGTAAGGCGCTGAACGATCTCCCGGACATCAGTGAAGAGATGAAGCGGTTCATATGCGAGACCGCGGCGAAAATGGGATACAAAAAATCGATACCCACGATGGTAAAGCCCCGCTCGCATATGATCGGATTGTTGGTGACAGAAGATGCGGAGACGTTTTTTCACCACAACCTGATTCTGGAGATCCGGCAGACCCTGATGGAGGAAGGCTATGACCTGGTCATGCTCAGTCCGGTCTGCGGAGAGATTGACGATATGGAGGGCCGGATCATCGCTGACATTTCACTGTCGGAACAGACTGAAGGTGGAGACGGAAGCTGGCCTGAAGATAAGGCAGCCGGTCATACTGCTTCCATGATCACCGGTCATCCTGCCGTAAGGAGCGCCGCGCAGTCTGCCAGAAGGCCCGGCTTCCTTTCAAGGGCACGGCTGATGGGACTGGACGGCGTGATTCTGATCAGCGGAGCCAGGGAAAGCAGCCTGTACGATCCGGCCAATCATATAGTACCTATAGGAGCGGTCAAACATACCGGGGAAAACTCACAAGCGGAAGACCTCCAGATGAACCGCGCACTCAGAGACCTCATTCTCAGCGAGATCCCTGTTGTTTCCGTCGACTGCAGCTATGGACTGTGCGGCAGTGTAGTTCCGGCCTACGAAGAAGGCATCCGCGCCCTGCTGACCACAGCGTTTCGGATGGGGCACAGCCGCATTTGCCTGATCTACGGAAATGGAAATGCCGGGACCACAATGAAAAATGAATTCCGGCGCATATGCGCGGAGCTGCACCTGACCATACCTGTCAACTATCTGATCCGGGTCAGGGCGGAGAGTATGCAGGATTCCTATGAAGCTGTGACTTCCGTGCTGCAGGGCGCGAGGTGGATCCGCCCGACCTGTTGCCTGTTCGGGGATGACTTCCTCCTGGAAGGAGGCTGTGCCGCCCTGCGAAGCCGCGGATGCAGGATCCCGGAGGACATCTCGGTCGCTTCCATCTCCTGTGAAAACATGTCGAACTCGATGGAGGGCATGGTCCATGCCCTGACCTCCTGGAGGATCCGGCCGGCGCTGATCGCGGAGGAAGCTGTGAGAATGCTCCTCTCGGATATCCTTTTTCCCGGAAAAACAAGCCGACAGACGAGAAAAATACCCGGACATATTCAACTGGGAGAGACGATCAGCAGCATTTGGACGCCCGGGAAAATGTACAGAGCACCGGGAGAAACGGTATAAATGGTGGATCGATATATCCGGAGACCAGATATGATTGGATAAAACGAAATAAAAAGAAAAATATCGGACTTTTACAGGGAGATGTTCTAAAAAACAAATTTAAATTTCTGGAATTTTTTGACAAAACTGCATAAATGTGTAATTATAAGTGAATTAAATCGTAAAAACAGAAAAAACGAATAATAGAGTGTACAAAAACATCATTAGGCACAAACATATTGACTTTTTTGTCTTCCGGGAGGTCGTCCTCAATTGTGAACACATCACGAATTATTTCCCCGTGCGGCTGTATTTACAGATCAGAATGATGTATAATTCAACCCATCGGATTCGACAATACAGACGACACAGACAGGCCAGTCCCGGATTCCGGGGCGGTGGATGCGGACGTCATGGAGGAAGAAGATTTGAAAGAAGAAAACGGAAACCTGAAAGAAATTAAAGACGGCCTGCAGGAAGCAGCAGAAGACCTTCAGGAGACAAAAGGCAGCCTGCAGGAAGCAGCAGAAGACCTTCAGGAGAAAAAAGACGGCCTGCAGGAAGCGGCAGATCATCTGCAGGCAGCAACTGAAAGCCAGGCGGGCGTAACAGACGATAAAGAAAAAGAAATAGAAGAAATAGAAGCTGATACAGAGAACACCGAAAGCACGGCCCCTGAAGAAATGAAGGATGATGCTGCGCCGGCGCCTGAAGCTTCTCCGCTTCCTGCAGCTTCTCCCGCTGCGGAAAACGAACCGGAAAGCGTCCGGGAGGCTCAGGACGAAGGCCAGAGCGCTCGGGAAGGCCAGACCGCTGAAGAGGAACGGGAAGGCGAGAGCGCTGACGAAGGCCAGAGCACCCAGAAGGACCAGGGAGAGCAAAGCGACCAGAAGAATCAGATCGTCCAGAAGGACAAGGCTGATCAAAAGGACCAGGGCGGCAAAAAGAAAAAGAAGAAGAAAAAAGCCTCTGCGGGGCGGATCGCTTTTCGGATCACGCTGCTCCTCTTCCTGCTGGCCCTGGGCGGCATCTACTACTACGGTTACGAGTACTGCGGCACCCACTTCATGCCCAACACGCGGATCAATATTTTTGACTGCAGCGGGCTGACGGAGGAGGAGGTCCAGCAGCGCTTCGCCGACGCGGCGCAGGACTACGTGCTCAATATCCGCTTCCGCGGCGGGGCCACGGAGATGCTGAGCGCGGAGGACATGGGCTTTGCCTACAAGCCGGACGGGAGCGTCGCGGCCCTCCTGCAGCAGCAGGACCAGCTGGTCTGGCCCAAATACTTCTTTGAAGACAGCACATACAACATTGAGACGGGCGGGACCTACGATGAAGACAAGCTGATGGCCGCCGTCACCGCGCTCCCCGAGCTCCAGGAAGCAAACATGGAGAAGCCGGAGAACGCCTACATCCACTTCAAGAGCGGCAATGACGAAGAGGACGGCGTCTTTGAGATCGTTCCGGACACGGCGGGCAGCACGATCGACCCCGTCCAGCTGGCGGCAGCCCTGGGCGACGCGGCGTCCCGCTACGAGGAGGTCGTCGACGCGGAGGAGGTTCCCGGCGCCTACCAGACGGCGGAGATCACAAAGGACAACCCCGATATCGTGTCGCGCTGCAAGGACCTCAATGAAATCGTCGGCGCCAGTATCACCTACGAAATGCCGGACGGGGAGCTGATCAAGCTCAATTCCGACGTCATGGTCAACTGGCTGGTCGAGGACAAGAAGGGGCGCCTCGTCAAGGACGACGACGTCTGGGACGAGCACCTGTGGGCCTTCCTGCAGGAGCTGGCCAACCACGGCAATACCCTGGGCATGAAGAGGCGCTTCCGGTCCACCCTGCGCGGCGAGATCACCGTCAGCGGCGGCGACTACGGCTACATGGTCAACCAGATCGTCGAGCATGACCTCCTCATGGAGGACCTGCCCGCCTGCAAGAAGGAGACCCGCCGCCCGTCCTACTATCTCACACCCTACAACGAGGAGACCGAGAACGACGGCATCGGCAAATCCTACATCGAGGTCGACCTTTCCGCCCAGCACGTCTGGTGCTACATCGACGGCGAGCTCAAGATGGACTGCGACTGCGTCAGCGGCAACACCACCGACGGCCACGCGACACCTACCGGCGTCTTCGGCATCATGTTCATGAAAAAAGACACCACGCTCCGCGGGGTCATGCAGAAAAACGGAGAATACGAGTACGAGACCAAGGTCGGCTACTGGATGCCCTTCTACGATGGCTGCGGCTTCCACGACGCCTGGTGGCGCACCGCCTTCGGTGGCAATATCTACAAGGGCGACGGCTCCCACGGCTGCGTCAACCTGCCCGTAGACGGCGCAGAGGCCCTGTTTTCCTACTGCGACGAGAAAATGCCCGTTGTTGTATACGAATGACCGACAGGAGACGCATGACAGAAATAACCGACGGGAAATGACTGGTGGAAAAATGACCGGCAGAATGCACCTGGTTTAATATCAATTACCGGAAACGTCCGGCAGGAAACACCTGGTGCGCAATGAACGCCGGGAAAGCCCGGCAGGAAAGGCACCGCAGGATATCGCAGGATAAAAGTCTGTAATGAAACCCGATATAATACCTGTATCAGAAGGAGTCAGGGCTATGGCACAGATCAGAGAAATCATCCGTCAGACACAGAACAAGTTTCTCAACATGTTTGAATTCAAGGGAACCAACAAGGTCGGACACGAATTCCGCTATTTTGTCGCCTCCCGCGCGGCGAAGGAGGAGGACCTCAAGGCTGTCAGCGGCGAGAACCACCCCGACGGCGTCATCATGTACGCCCTGTACGGGGAGAAAAAGGAGCGTGTCGTCCTGATCCGCCAGTACCGGATCCCGCTCGGTGGCTACATCTATGAATTCCCGGCCGGCCTGGTCGAAAAGGGCGAGGACTTCCGCGAGGCGGCTGTCCGCGAAATGCACGAGGAGACCGGCCTGCGCATGACCCCCATCGAGGCGGGCACCATGTACGAGGCGCCCCGCTTTACCACGGCCGGACTCACTGATGAGTCCTGCTGCATGGTCTATGGCTATGCGGAGGGCGAGCCCAGCCGCCAGTTCCTCGAGGAGGGCGAGGAGATCCAGATCATCCTTGCCGACCGCGACGAGGTCCGCAGGATCCTGCGCGAAGAGCGCGTCGCCCTCATGTGCGCCTACCAGCTCATGCACTTCCTGGCCGACGAGGAACCATTCGGGTTTATCGAGCAAGAGAGCTGAGGCGTTTTTCGGTTTCGCTCAAAACATAAGTGAAGATAATTCAGAATAGCTTAGGATCAGTAAGAATAAACAAGAACAACTAAAATAGCTAAGGATCACTTAGAATAACTAAGGACGATGGGAGAAGCACCTTATGGCAGATACTAACAAGACTCCTTCCACATATGCCCGAAAGACGCCTTCCACAGACAACCTGCGGGCCTGGATCGCGGAGGCGGAGGCCCGCAAGAGCCGTGCCCTCCCCAGGGGCAGCGCCGCCGTCCTGATCCCGATCCTGATCCGCGATGGCAGCTATCATGTCCTCTATGAAGTGCGGTCCGCGAAGCTCAAGACCCAGCCCGGAGAGGTCTGCTTTCCCGGCGGCAGGATTGAGCAGGGCGAGACCCCCGGCGAGGCAGCGATCCGAGAGGCCTGCGAGGAGCTCTGCATCACGCGCGACCAGATTGAGATCGTGGGCGCCCTGGACACCACCATCGGCCCCGGCGGCATCCCTTTCTACGCCTTTATAGGCACTCTGAAGGACTATCAGGACACCTGGTCGGAGGCAGAGGTCGACAAGGTCTTTACCCTGCCCCTGGACTGGATCCTGGAGCGAGATCCCGACATTTACCCGGTCCGCCTGGAGCAGCGCTTCCCGGATGATTTTCCCTTCTCGTCGGTTCCAGGCGGCGAGAACTACCACTGGCGCGCCCAGAAATACCAGATTCCCTTTTATCCTGGGACGGACCCCATGCTATGGGGCGTCACCGCCCGCGTGACCTATTCGCTCGCCAAATACCTGCGCTCGTGAACCGAGGGACCACGGGGACGGTTCTCTGGTCCCGCATCCGGTGGGCCCACGGGGATGGGCCCAGGGGGGACGGTTCTCCGGCCCCATATCCAGACAGACCCTGAGAACGGTTCTCCGGCCCCGCATCCAGGAGCAGAGGGGCAGGAAACCAGGGAATCGCCCTGTACTCCTGTTTACATTGACGAGGATTACCAAATAATATACGATAATTATGTTAAAACTATATTTTAAAGACATAACTTGAAAGAATCGATTAGAGATTCATAACAGACTAATAAACGGCCAAGGAGAGGAGTAATCGCATGTCATACGATACACTCGAGAGGCAGATCCGCATGCTTCCGGAAGAGTGCCTGGAAGATGTCTCTAATTATATTGAATTTGTAATATACAGGTTCCAATTAAGTAAAAAGAATGAGAAGCCTCATGACTTGAGTGAATATTTCGGAGCCCTGAAAGAGATGCCTGATGGACTGGAGGAGCAAAGGAGGCTTCGCGATGAATGGAATTGAGTATCTTGCGGATACGAATGCAGTCATATATCTTCTATCCGGGAATGATTGTATGAAGCCTTTTCTCCAGAAGAAGCTGGCAGTATCTGTGATTAGCTTTATGGAGCTTCTCTTCTTTCCTTCTATTACTGACAAAGAGGAGAAAACAATAAGACAATTTCTGGATAAATGTGATATTCTCCCGATTGATGAACTGACACGGGAAAAGACAATTTTGGTGAGAAAAAAGCAAAAGGTTAAACTACCGGACGCTATTATAGCAGCAACAGCTATGACGAGGGATCTATCATTGATCACAGCAGACACAGGCTTCTTTAAGCTGGAAGGTCTGCAAGTCGAAAAGCTGGAACCCTAAAAGTTGGAGGGATCCGGAGAACCGTCCCTGTAGTTCCCTAACAGTTAACAGGGACCGGAGAACCGTCCCTGTGGCCCCCCCTTGTAGCCCCCGGTGGTTCCGAGGGAGCAAAGAAAAATCCGGCCGTCATGACCGGATTTTTCTTTGCTTACATTTCTTTGATTTAGTTGTGACTGACATCTGAAAAAGAAATCATGCAGCTGACGTGTATCGGTGGATTGAATTGCCCTACCTCAGATGCGTCGTCGAGGATATATAGTAGGCGTAGCCGTTCTTCTTGGCGTAGTTGATGATGGTCTTGCGCATCTTGGGGTCGGTGGTGTACTCCAGCATGCCGGCCGTCAGGCCGGCCTTCTTGAGGTAGTTCTGGTAATAGGTGCGGTCGGACTTGTTCTGGGAGCCGAAGCGGTTGCTGTCGTAGCCCCTGATCTGTGTGAAGACCTCTTCCTGGAAGACGCCCTTGATGAGCTTCTTCTTGCCGCTGTTGAGCAGGCGGGTGACGAAGACGTCGCCGCCGTTGATGTAGACGGGGATGCTCTTCTTCTTGATGCGGGTCAGGATCTCCAGGAGGCCCTTGTAGATCTTCTCCTGGTGGTACTCGTAGTAGACGTCGAAGTTGTCCAGCCAGAGGCCGTCGCAGCCCTTCCTGCGGACGCTGGCGACCAGCTCGTTGACGATGAAGTCCTGGTAGGGCTTGTAGGAGACGTCCATCCAGAGCTCATCGCCCCAGTTCTTGTAGCGGCCCATGGTGTGGCCCTTGAACTTCTTGTAGTAGGGGCGGTAGGTCTCCAGGCTCCCGATGCTCATGTAGGAATAGACCTTGCGGCCGCCGGACTTGAGCGCCTTGATCTGGTTGGGATAGTAGTACTGGACATCGACGACGATGGACTTGTTGTTTTTGACACGACTGGTGTTGCCGCCGATGTTGGTGCCGATGATGATCGCCCATTCCTTGGCGGAAGCCGCCTCGGCAGGAATGGCGTTGAACTCGCTCAGGGCCAGGAAGCTGATCACGAAAGCGAGCAGGAGGGCAGCCGTACGCCTGGTAAGCCGGGTCAGCCCGGCAGTGCTGGGTGTGGTTTTCATAAATCTCTCCTTTATGTTGGCAGGTGACAGGTCTGCATATACTGGGAATACAGATGACAGCGCATATAACTGACTGAACTGACCGAATATACAGCTGACTGAGTATATAAAAAAACGAGTATATACATACGGGAATTGCTCCATATATATTTACGGAGACGACCCGATATATAGTAACATCAATTCTACATTTTGTATAGCAAAATATTTCGAAATCGAAGTATATGCACGAAAAAATACGAAAACTGCATAGAAAATCCATCACTGGTGGAAAATATTGAAATAATCTGCAGGGAAGGCCAATATCTTGACATCCCAATGCAAATATGCAGCAGGGGCAGTGACGAATTCACAAAAAGTTCAGTGCCCCGGCACCCTGTCCGGATTGCGAAAGTGAAGCCCTTGTTCTATAATCTTGTTCAATAATCCGGTAAAGAAACATACCGGATGAACGGTGGACTGCCAGATCTGAAGGCGACATATGATGAGGCTGAATCGCCGGTAGAAGACGGACCAGACGATGAGGCTGAATCGCCGGCAGACGACCGGACCGGAAAACGGCAGACAATGAGGGTGAATCGCGGAGGACACTTGCATGATCACGACCTGGAAAAAAATCCTGTTTATCTTCAATCCTGTAGCGGGTAAGTCTCAGATCCGCAACCATCTGCTGGATATCATCGAGACACTGTCGGCGGCAGACTACGAGGTGGTCTGTTACCCGACAACCAAACAGGGAGATGCCCGCCGCATTGCCCGGGAGCGCATGGGGGACTACCTCTACATTGTGTGCGCCGGCGGAGACGGCACCCTGGATGAGGTCGTCAGCGGTATGATGGAGAACCCCGACAAGCCCTTCGTCCCGGTCGGCTACATCCCGGCCGGCACGACCAACGACTTTGCCTCCAGCCTGCGGATCCCCACGGACATGATCCAGGCGGCCCGCGTCGTCGCCCACGGCCGCACCTTCCGCTGCGACCTGGGCCAGTTCAACGACAAAGACTACTTCACCTACGTCGCCGCCTTCGGCCTCTTCACCGGGACCTCCTACCAGACCCCTCAGGAGCTCAAAAACCAGCTGGGCCACTTCGCCTACATCCTGCAGGGCATCTCGGAACTGGGCCAGATGCACGCCTACCAGATGCATGTGAGGGCCCTTGTGCCCCGGGACGAGGATGTGCCGGCGGAATACATTGTAAAAGAGCAGCCGGCGGAAGGCCTGCCGAGTGATCATTTGTCGGCTGAAAATCCGGCAGTCGATGGCCTGCCGGCAGTAGATCCGGACGGCAATTGGATCGAATTCGACGGTGAGTTCGCCCTGGGTCTCATCACCAATTCCCGCTCCATCGGCGGCTTTCAGAATATCACGGGCCAGGAGGTCGACCTCCAGGACGGCCTCTTCGAGGTCACCCTCGTCCGCATGCCCAAAAACCCCCTCGAGGTCAGCGAGATCCTCATGTCCATCAGCAATCCCGACATGAAGAGCAGTATGGTCGAGAGCTTCAAGACCTCCCGCATCCGTCTGACCTGCGACGAACGGATCGCCTGGACCCGTGACGGCGAGTACGGCGGCTCCCACAAGCAGGTCGACCTCCGCATCCGCCCCGGCCAGCTCCGCATCCTCGTGCCCGAGCAGTACGCCGAACAGCCGGAGAGCGGGATGTGATGAAAATCATGCGGTTTGGATTCCTGAGCCCGGCCAGAAGACGGCGAAGTGAGAGGAAACAGCCGGGGAGACATGACGGTAGAATGAGGCCGGAAGGCACAGCGTCACACGTCCTTTTTTCTTCCCTGCCAGAGCTATTCTATGCTATAATAATTTGATTGCGGAATAATAATCTCTGCCCCGAATAGGTAGCACCGGCAGTATATAGACTACACAGAAGCCGCAAACTGGAACAAACGGCAGCCGGCAGAGGATTCCGGAACCGGAAACCCTGCACAGTTATTCTACAAACAGACAAAGACAGGAGAGTATTATGACCATTATCGTGACCGGCGGCGCCGGATTTATCGGAAGCAATTTTGTGTATTATGAGCTCGACAGACATCCGGAGGACAGGATCGTCTGCATCGACAAGCTGACCTACGCGGGCAATCTGTCCACGCTGGCGCCCATCATGGATAAGCCCAATTTCCGCTTCGTCCGGATGGACATCTGCGACCGCGCTGCCGTCGATAAACTCTTTGAAGAGGAAAAGCCTGATATTGTCGTCAATTTTGCCGCGGAGTCCCACGTGGACCGGTCCATTGAGAACCCTGAGATCTTCCTCCAGACCAATATCATCGGGACCTCTGTCATGATGGATGCCAGCCGCAAATACGGTGTGAAGCGCTACCACCAGGTCTCCACTGACGAGGTCTACGGCGACCTGCCCCTGGACCGCCCCGACCTCTTCTTCACCGAGGAGACACCCATCCACACCAGCAGCCCCTACAGCAGTTCCAAGGCCTCTGCGGACCTGCTGGTCCTGGCCTATCACAGGACCTACGGCCTGCCCGTGTCGATCAGCCGCTGCTCCAACAACTATGGCCCCTATCACTTCCCGGAGAAGCTGATCCCCCTCATGATCATCAACGCCCTGCATGACAAGCCCCTCCCCGTCTACGGCGAGGGCCTCAACGTCCGCGACTGGCTCTATGTCGAGGACCACTGCAAGGCCATCGACCTGGTCATGCGCAAAGGCCGTGAGGGCGAGATTTACAACATCGGCGGCCACAATGAGATGAAGAACATCGACATCGTCAAGCTGATCTGCGCTGAGCTGGGCAAGCCCGAGAGCCTGATCACGCACGTCACCGACCGCAAGGGCCACGATATGCGCTACGCCATCGATCCCACCAAGATCCACAATGAGCTGGGCTGGCTCCCCGAGACCATGTTCAAGGACGGCATCAAGAAGACCATCCGCTGGTACCTCGACAATCAGGCCTGGTGGCAGCCCATTATTGACGGGGAATACCAGAACTACTACGAGCAGATGTACGGCAATCGATGAGAAATAAGACGACAGACAGGAGAGGATAAATGGGACAGATCAGAGTGACAAAAACCGAGATAGAGGGACTTTATATTATTGAGCCCGCTGTGCACGGAGATAACCGTGGATATTTCATGGAGACCTATAACCAGCGCGATATGGAGGAGGCCGGCTTGAACATGGTTTTCGTCCAGGACAACCAGAGTATGTCCGTCAAGGGCGTCCTCCGCGGACTCCATTTCCAGAAACAGTATCCCCAGGGTAAACTCGTCCGCGTGATCCGCGGCGAGGTTTTTGATGTTGCAGTTGATCTGCGCGAGGGCAGCCCCACTTTTGGCAAGTGGCACGGAATCCTCCTTTCGGCGGAGAACAAAAAGCAGTTCTACATCTCCGAGGGTTTTGCCCATGGATTCCTGGTTCTGAGTGACGAGGCCGAATTTGTCTACAAGGTCACCGACTTCTATCACCCCGGTGACGAGGGCGGCATGGCCTGGAATGACCCTGCAATCGGTATCGAGTGGCCGCAGGTCGTGGGGACCTACAAGGGAACTGCGGACAGCGAGGGCTATACCCTGGCCGACGGCAGCCCCCTCATTCTAAGCGATAAGGACAAGCGCTGGGAGGGCATCGAGAAGACCTTCCATTTCGGATCCTGAGCAATGATCTCACGTATTCGTTTCTTACGGATGATTCGGACATGAGGTGCAGGGGACAGGAAACAGGTCAAAGCGTGTGTTCGCATCCGAGAAACCCTTACAGGATTTCTCCTTGCGTTGCCGCTCTGACGGGCGGCATAGTAGGAAACGTGAAAAATTATTATACTCGATAGCTTTTTCACCCCGGATGCTTTGACGACTTATGCGCGCAAAAACAGACAGGCATTTTCAGAAGAGACATTGTACAATCAGCGGCAGGCGGCCGGATTCCGGACCGGCCTCCGCTGAAATTGTTTTCAGGGAAACTGATTAAGGTTCTTTTAAGCATGTAAGTTTATCATAGTTGAAAACGACAGAAAGATTTAGGAACACAGCTGCCATATTATAATACAGCGGAGGAAATCGGAAATGGTCAATGTACTGGTTTCTACGTGGAACGGCGAACGACACATCCGCGAACAGCTCAACAGTATCCTCGATCAGACATATCCGGATATCCGGATCTATGTTCGCGATGACGGCTCTACCGACGGGACCCTGAAAATCCTGTGGGAGTACAGTGAGCGGGAGGAGATCCGCCTGATCAGGGGCCGGCATGTCGGAGCGGGACGGTCCTACATGCGTCTGCTCAGGATCGCGGCAGAGGGCGATTACTGGTGCTTTAGCGGCCAGGAGGACCTCTGGTACCCGGACAAGGTGCAGCAGGCGGTCGAATGGCTCTCGCAGCAGCCGACCGGCGTCCCGGCTCTCTACGGATGCTCTTATGAGGAGGCAGATGAGCAGACAGACGAGCCTATCGGAACAGTTCTGCCGCCCCGACGTACTGTGGACTTCCGCAGGGCTCTGACCAACCGTATCTACAATGACTTTGCCATGGCTGTCAATAGCCCCCTGCGGACCCTTATGCTTGAGGCGGACACCGACCGGATCACAGCGTCTGACCAGTGGGCCCAGATCCTGGCTGAGCGTTTTGGCGTCCACTATTTCGATGCCCGCGTCGCCCTGAAGCACCGCTGTCCAATCCCGGATATGAACAGCAGGAATCATAAAAAGAGTCTGTCCGACAGTCTCCGGGTCTTCGGTCATACCTTGCGATCAGGGGACGAAGATATCCGATCCTGCGCCGGTGCCTACACAGAAAGCTTTGGCAGGAAGATGAAGGACCGCCCTGCCAAATATGCCCGCTGGTTTGCATCCAGGCATTACCGTCCGGACTACGCGGTCAAAAAAGCCCTCTATCCCGGGCGTTGGAAAACAGAGGCCGGCCAGGAACTGCCCACAAGGCTCCTCATGCTGTTGGGGAGGATCTGAAATCTTCTGTAAGTAATCATACTGACGGGGCGTTTCGGACAGAAAATGAATACTGACGGGAACACCAGAGAGATAGCAGGAAATCAAAATGCGATTAGAGAAGATAGATGTAAGAGAAGGGATAGGAACTTCGGAACCGGCGATCCCGGTTGTGATTCCTTCCTACGAGCCGGATGAGCGGCTGATCACCCTCCTGGAGGATTTCAGAACACAGGGGATCCGGAATGTGATCATTGTCAATGACGGGAGCGGAGAGGCCTATACAGAGATCTTTGACCGGGCACAGGCAATCCTGCGGGATCTGGGCGGTACTTTTCTGGTACATGAGGTCAATCGCGGCAAGGGAAGAGCGCTCAAGACTGCCTTCGAGTGGGTGCTGGAGAATGCCCCGGAAGCGCCGGGCGTCGTTACGGCCGATTCGGACGGTCAGCACACCGTAGACTGCATCCGCGCAGTCATGCAGCGGCTCCGGGAACAACCCAAGGCCCTTGTCCTTGGCGTGCGGACCTTCGACGGGGAGAACGTCCCCTGGAAGAGTGCCTTTGGCAACAAGCTCACCATGAAGGTCCTGAGCTATGTCTCCGGTGTCCGGGTCAGCGACACCCAGACCGGTCTGCGCGGCATCCCCCGCGCTTTCATGCGCGACCTCCTCGATGTCCCGGGAGAGCGGTTCGAATTCGAGACCCAGATGCTGCTCGAGACGGCCGGACGCTATCCCATCGAGGAAGTCCCGATCAGAACCATCTACGACTCAAAGGAAAACCACCAGACCCATTTCAACCCTCTCAAGGACTCTGTCAGGATCTATCGGATCCTGGGCGCAAAGTTCATCAAATACCTTTTCGCGTCGCTTTCCTCATGTGTGATCGATCTGGTCCTCTTTGCCCTGTTCTGCCGACTGCTCAAAGGCACGATGCTGACGGCTCCCGCACCCTTGAACAGGATTCCCTACGTGGCGGCAGCGACCATCCTGGCCCGCGTCCTCTCGGCGACCTATAACTTTACCATGAACTACAAGGTCGTCTTCAGGAGCAGGGAGAAGGTCGGTGGTTCCGCAGCCAAATATATTGCCCTGGCTCTTGTTCAGATGCTGCTCAGTGCAGTTCTCGTGACCGGAGGCACAGCTCTGCTGCCTATGCTTCCGGAGGTCTTGGTTAAGGCTGTGGTGGATACAGTTCTCTTCCTGGTCAGCTACTATGTGCAGAGAAAGTATGTGTTTTAGAAACGGTGCATCGTACATGCCATGTGATATGGAATCGGTATGACTATCTGCAGATCTGTACGAATGCTCAATTTGATTTGGAAGAGATTGACAATAAGATAATAAATGCAGGCCCCGATCAGCGGAAAAACGATCGGAGCCTGCATTTTTTATTTCGTAATTATGATCACTGCCGGGCGCCCTGCTGGCTGCGCCGTTTTTCTGACCTGGCCTTTTCCGGATGGGACATGCTTCTCATCAGGATGGAAACTGCGATCCAGAAGAAAAACATGATCGGATTGGTCAGATTAAAGAAGAGCTCGTTCTCGAACAGTGCGGTTGACAGACCTGCCACAACCACCATCAGGGAGCAGATGAACTCTGCGGACAGATGACGGCTCCTTCGGATATAGGAGATGACTGTGATAGCACAGCGCAGAAAGAACACGAGCACACAGGCAAGACCGACAAAGCCGGCAGAGACGAAGACCTTCAGATAGCCGCTGTGGGGGTGGAAGACATAACCCTTTTCATATAAGAAGGGATTGGTGACTTTAATATATGTACAAATTTGTAAATCGGGATGGTGTTCCTGAATATACCACGAGGCATTTTCCGGGGAGAGCCCGACCAAACCAATTTCTTTGGAAATGCTCAAATAATCCTTCCATATTTGAATCCTGCCAGATGTTAAATCACTCGTGCCGTAGCTGCGATCCAGGAGACCGGGAGACTTGTCTGTCTGAGCTGGGCTTTTTTCGGGTGTGGGGATCCTGGCAGCACTTGCCTCTGGATGATGTATATACGCCAGATTGACGGCCAGGGGAATTCTGTCAGATGTTATCCTGCTATGCAGAGCATGAACGGGTACAGATGATCCCGGGGATGGGGAAGGTACAAATGTAGCGGGTGATTCAGTCGTGGGTGTGGCCTTGTCAAAGAATTCCGGGATAGGTTCAGCAATTCTTTTAGTTCCCATCTGTACACAGAACAAAACAAAAATGGCCGCGCAGGCAAGACCGAGACTGACAAGTATGCCATTACGGGCAGTTTGACGGACATTTTTTAGGAAAAGCAGGAAGGCACCGACGAAGACAGCCAGGTACATGGCCAGAATGGCGTTACGAGTAATACTGAGCACTAAATAAAAGAAAAGAGGGAGATTAAACAGAGCAATGATAATCCTCAGGATCCACCATCTGACCTTTACAATCCAGTACAGACCGACAATTATGAGCAGGAGACCGAAGGAGGCGCCATATTCCGGATAGCCGAAAATGCCGGTCAGACGAGGCGGAACAAAACCAGTTCCCTGCAGCCAGGGGGAGTCAGTGTAATTAGGTCCTATGTTGCTGATTCGCAATGCGAACTGAACCAGTGACAGGCAGCAGGCTGTACACCACACCGTCAAAAAGACTGCATAGGCCAGAGCTGAATACAGGCGCAGAACCCGGCTTCCGTAATGGTAGACAGCGCTGTAGCCCAGGATGAAAATAATAGACATCCACAGGAGGCTGTTTATATTGGCAGTAAAACCGTAAGCCCTCTGTTGCCAGGATGAAAACGCGGCTGTGGCAATCATTCCATAGAGAAGCAGTCGACCAGGTCCCTTGTGCATGCGAAGAGAGCAGATACCTTCCAAAATACATAGAATAACTCCAATATTCCGTAGAAGCGGGCGCAGAATGCTGTTCATATTTATCGTATTCATGAGCCTTGGAAAGGCAGGAATAGTATAGAGGGAATAACACACAATGCAGGCTGTGAGATAGATCAGGGTGGCAGGCTCCAGAATCTTTATAAAGATGTATTCCAGGGAAGATTGCATGCGTTTTGGTTCGTTCATAGTCGGATGCCTTTCTGCTGACAGGACGAAGGTCCTGTGCTATAATCCTTTCGTAATAGTTGTTAATCAGACTCATTTTAGTGTATTGGCCATAGCCTGTCAAACTGGCGCACATTGACAAACTATGCAAAACATGCTTTAATTTCTACACTTGTGTTCACGGAAATATAGATAGAAATAAGACAAAAATGAGTGCCGAGGGAGATTTTGTCTCAACCGGTGTTTTTGTTTACAGATAGGGATTTAATGGGCATGGAATCTTCAGCAGAGAATAATCAGGTGGGAAGGCGCCGGATCCAGCACTGGCAGGTGATCAGTGCCCTCCTGGTGGTCTACGATGCAATCGTGGTCAATGCAGCCTATTTTGGAGCGCTGTGGCTGCGATTTGACTGCCAGTTTTCCAGGATACCAGAGATTTATTATGGGAGTTGGCTGCGGTTTGCACCAATCTACACAGTTTGCTGTCTTATCCTTTTTACACGGATGCGGCTGTACAACAGTGTGTGGCGTTTTGCGAGCTACACAGAATTGATCAGGGTTGTGATTGCATCTGTGATTTCGGCTGTTGTCCACACTGCAGGTATTACCCTGTGGCTGCGCCGTATGCCCATGACCTATTACGTATTCGGAGCCCTGCTTCAGTTCGTGCTGGTCATCAGTGTCCGGTTCTCCTACCGGTTGGTTCTCCTCCTGGCGGAAGGGCGTAAGAAACAGCCAAATGGTCTGCCGCCTAAGCGGGTCATGCTGATTGGAGCCGGCTCTGCCGGCCGCCTGATCCTGCGGGACATCAATGCGGCAAAGGAGGTTGTGGAGAGGGTCGTCTGTATCATCGACGATGAGCCCAATAAATGGCACCGCTTTATCGACGGAATCCCGGTCGTCGGGGGACGTGAGACAATACTTGAGAATGTCGAGAAGTTTCAGATTGAAAAGATTTATCTGGCAATTCCCAGTGCGACCGCTGCGGAACGACGAGATATCCTCAACATCTGTCAGGAGACGGACTGTGAACTGAAGAACCTGCCCGGCATGTACCAACTGATCCTGGACCAGGTCACAGTCTCCGCCATGAAGGATGTCTCTGTTGAGGACCTTCTTGGACGTGAGCCGATCCGGGCGGATATGCAGGAGGTCTTTTCCTTTATTAATGGGAAGACAGTCCTGGTCACGGGCGGCGGTGGATCCATCGGCAGTGAGCTCTGCCGGCAGATCGCTGCTCACAATCCCGGGCATCTGATCATTTTCGACATCTATGAGAACAATGCCTACTCCATCCAGTTGGAGCTGAGGGAGAAGTATCCGGATCTGAAGCTGGATGTCCTGATCGGATCTGTGCGGGACAGCAGGAGAATATTCGAACTCTTTGAAGCCTATCGGCCGCAGATTGTTTATCACGCAGCGGCACACAAGCATGTTCCGCTTATGGAGGACAGCCCCTGCGAGGCAATTAAGAACAATGCGATCGGGACCTATAAGACGGCATACGCTGCCATGGTTCATGGATGTGAGCGATTCGTCCTGATCTCTACAGACAAGGCCGTGAATCCCACCAATATTATGGGAGCTTCCAAGCGGCTCTGTGAGATGATCGTTCAGAGCTTTGACCAGAAAATCAAAGATGGCAAGGCCGGAGAGATCCCCCAGCTGTTCACCCATGAAGGCGTTGAAAACGCGGACAGGGATGGTACGGGTCATGTGTTTGAGAACATCCGGACAGAATTCGTCGCGGTCCGCTTTGGCAATGTCCTGGGTAGCAACGGGTCAGTCATTCCGATTTTCAAGAAACAGATTGAAAAGGGTGGTCCTGTCACGGTCACACATCCGGATATTATCCGCTATTTCATGACCATTCCTGAGGCGGTCAGCCTTGTCATGCTGGCGGGAACCTATGCCCACGGGGGAGAAATCTTTGTCCTGGATATGGGAAGTCCGGTTAAGATCGATACCCTGGCGAGAAACCTGATCCGCCTCTCCGGATTCAAACCGGATGTGGACATCAAAATTGAATACACAGGCCTTCGACCCGGTGAGAAGCTTTATGAAGAGAAACTTATGGCAGAAGAAGGGCTGAAAAAGACAGAGAATGAGTTGATTCATATCGGCTGTCCGATTCCCTTTGAAACGGAGAACTTCCTGGGGCAGCTCGCGGAACTCATGAATACAGCTTATGCGAATCGTGAGGACATCATACGCGAGATGGTAGAAGGAATCGTTTCAACGTACCATCCCGAGAATGCGAGTGATTCCGGGAAAAAGGATGCCATGTATCAGAAGCTGTTGAAGACCACGGAGCAGGCTGCTGAAACTACATAGGGATTTGTCTGGATATTGATTATCTGTGTGCGAATAGATTCACATTGCATAAATAATATGAGAAAAATAAACATACGGCTAGAACATCTCATTAACATGTTTATGCTAACCATGCCTCTGAATTTTTACGAACAGGATGATCATTTTATTCTGAATTGATCCGGAAAGCAGACAGAGTCAGCCTGTATTAGAAGGAAATAACGAGGAAAAACAAATGGATTTTTTAAAGGATCCAAGATTTGAAGGAATTCAGAAATTTGAAAAGAAAGTCTGGCTGAGCAGCCCGACCATGCATGGCGACGAGCAACGCTGGGTGGATGATGCAATCGAGACCAACTGGGTCTCCACGGTCGGCGCCAACATCAATGAGGTCGAAAAGCTGATCGCAGACTATGTCGGCGTAAAATATGCAGTCGGCCTCTCTGCCGGTACCGCTGCCCTGCACCTGGCGACCAAGCTCGCCGGAGAGAAGCTCTACGGCCAGGCAAGGCCGAACGCCGGCACCCTGCAGGGTCACCGCGTCTTCTGCTCGGACTGCACCTTCGACGCCTCGATCAATCCGGTCTCCTATGAGGATGGCGAGGCTGTTTTTATCGACACCGAGTACGATACCTGGAACATGAGCCCGCAAGCCCTGGAGAAGGCCTTCGAGATGTATCCGGATACGCGCCTCATCGTCGTCGCCCACCTCTACGGCACGCCCGGGAAGATGGAGGAGATCAAGGCGATTGCGGACCGCCACGGCGCTCTGATCGTCGAGGATGCCGCCGAGAGCCTGGGCGCTAAATATAAGCTGAACGGACAGTGGGTCGAGACAGGCACCCTGGGCAACTACAACTGCATCTCCTTCAACGGCAACAAGATTATCACCGGTTCTGCCGGAGGCATGTTTTTGACCGACTCCGGGGAGGATGCCGATAAGGTTCGCAAGTGGTCTACCCAGAGCCGGGAGGCAGCTCCCTGGTATCAGCACGAGGAGATTGGCTACAACTACCGCATGAGCAACATCATCGCCGGTGTCATCCGCGGCCAGATCCCTTATCTGGACGAGCACATTGCCCAGAAGCGCGCCATTTACGAGCGGTATAAGGAGGGCCTGAAGGACCTCCCTGTCTCCATGAATCCCTGGGATGAGGAGAAAAGTCAGCCCAATTTCTGGCTCTCCTGCATGCTGATCGATGAGGATGCCATGGCTCCCCAGGTGCGCGGAGAACGGGATTATCTCTACCAGAGCGTACCCGGCAAGAGCTCCCCGCAGGAGATTCTGGATGCACTCACTGCCTTTCATGCCGAGGGACGACCCATCTGGAAACCCATGCACATGCAGCCGATCTACCAGTCTCATGCCTTCATAACGGTAGAGGGCAACGGCCGAGGGCGCAGCAACGCCTATATCGCCGGAACCGGCACAGATGTCGGCGCTGACATCTTCCGCAGGGGCCTCTGCCTGCCCAGCGATAACAAGATGACGCCAGAAGAACAGGAAATTGTGATCAAGATCATCCATCGTTGTTTCATATAAGGTAAGCCTTAAGTTTTAGCATAGAGTGCATTGATAGATGGGGTATGCAGCGGAGCGATTATGAACATACAAACATTAAAACGGGGCTGGCATTCATTGCGACTGATGATGATTTTCTCGAGCGGTGACAGGGCAGACTATTTGAAGCGGCACCATATTTTTTATCATGTAGGAGACAACTGTACAATTGTTGAGCGAAAAATCCCGTTGTATCCCAGGTTGATTTCCATAGGAAATAATGTTCATCTCGCTGCGAAAGTGTTGCTTGTGCCCCATGATGCAATTCACCTCTGTCTCAATAATTATGCGAATCTTCAAGGGCCAGACTATATCAGAGAAAAAATCGGATGTATTGAAATAGGTGACAATGTTTTTGTGGGTTCTAATACGACAATTCTGTGTGATGTCAGAATTGGTTCAAAAGTGATAATAGGCGCCGGCAGCATTGTTAATAAAGATATTCCTGACAATTCCATTGCTGTCGGAGTGCCGGCTAAGGTGATTGGTACATTTGATGA
Source organism: uncultured Lachnospiraceae bacterium (assembly GCA_902781215.1). Taxonomy (GTDB): domain Bacteria; phylum Bacillota; class Clostridia; order Lachnospirales; family Lachnospiraceae; genus CAG-791. The sequence continues at coordinate 12,729 of CACZIO010000035.1, read as the reverse complement.
TTTCTTTGTTCGAAGAAAGAAAGAGATGACTTATCCTGAGCACTTGACCCCATATGGACATAAAATGTCGGTGGAATTAGAAAAATGGTGTTGGAACCAGATGAATAATAAAAAAGGCACGAGAGGATGCGAATAAATGTATCAACATTATATTAAAAGGCCATTGGATATAATTCTATCCGGGCTGGCGTTAATTATTTTATCGCCTGTATTTGCAATAGTTGCCATATTGGTTCGGATGAAATTGGGATCCCCGGTTTTATTCACACAGGAAAGACCAGGTAAGATTGATCCTCTGACTGGAAAGGAAGTTATTTTTCGACTTTATAAGTTTAGATCAATGACCAATGAAACAGATGAGAACGGTGAATTACTCCCAAAAGAATTAAGGCTGACACAATTCGGGAAAAGACTTCGTTCAACATCTCTGGATGAGTTGCCGGAATTAATTAACATTTTAAAAGGGGATATGAGCATTGTCGGACCTCGTCCGCTGCTGGTAAAGTATTTGCCTTTATACAATGAGCATCAGCGAAAGAGACATTTGGTTCGTCCCGGTTTAACAGGGTATGCACAGGCAAATGGTAGAAATGCTATTAGCTGGGAAGAAAAGTTTGATATGGATGTTCGATATGTTGAAAATATCAGCTTTCGCATGGATGCTGCCATTATTATAAAGACAATACTAACAGTTCTGAAAAGAGAAGGTATTGGAAACGGTACTGCTGATGTTATGTCTGAATTTAGAGGGAGTGGTCATGGTGAGTAGTGTAAATAATCCCTTCTTTTCAGTTGTAATTCCAGTATATAACAGTGAAAAATATCTGAATGAATGTATAGAATCGGTTTTTGCTCAAACATGTACAGATTACGAACTGATATTGGTAGATGATGAGTCAACGGACCGAAGTGTACAAATCTGTGATGAATGGAAGAGGAAGTATCCTGAAAAGATACAGGTAATTCATCAGAAAAATACGGGAGTTTATATTGCAAAAAGGAACGGTATTAATGCGTCTCATGGAAAGTATTTATATGTAATGGACAATGACGACCTGATTGTGTCGAAAACCGCGTTTGAAACAATCAGAGATCGTATTTGTGAGTATGAATGTGATTTAATCATTTTCAATGCGACTGATAATATAGAGACCGGGCATCTCCTGTGCAACATTCCTTTCGCGGACAAGGAGTTATTTGAAGGAGAAAAACTCCAAGTAATATATGATGAGTATTTGAAAAGCAAGAATCTGCATCATATCTGGATGATGGTATTTAAACGGGAGTTGTTTGACGGAGATTTTGAATATACGGAGAACTATCGGATGCTTAGAGACGGCCCGTTATTGATTCTTCCGATTCTCTCAAGAGCATCCAAGGTAATGTATTTACAGGATACTTTTTATTATTGGAGAGTACAGAATCAAAACAGCGCCAGTAAACACTATGATGTTGTGAATTTTTACAATAGTATTCGGTTTCTTCACAGGAGCGTTATCAATTATTCAAAGGGATGGAAGTACAAGTCTGAATTCACGGATAGTTTAATAAAAGCTAATTATATCACAGATATTTGTATTGCGGCAGTCAAAGTCAGGAGCATGCCACCGAAATCACCGGTTAGCAAAAAACAGTATCTGAAAATGCTCTCTGAGGATGAGATGTTTCGAGAAGATTTTTCACTCAACCATCTTGAGGCATACAGGAAAGTTATTGCCTGGGCACTATATCACCATCAATATTGGATGATTAATACGATCTCCTCTTTAGTGGGCGTAATAAAGAGAAGGTAGGTCAGTGGAGAAAGACATGAGAATTCTATTTACTAGCGTTGGACGCAGGGTTGAACTCGTACAATCATTTAGAACTGCGGCGCAGAAAGCATGTTTGCAACTGGAAATAATAGGAGCAGATATTTCTCTTTCAGCACCGGCTTTATTCTTTTGTGATAGAAAAGTGCGTACCCCGAGGATAAGCGATCCTGAGTACATCCCGTTTCTGACGGAGTATTGCGAGGGCAATGGTATAGATGCACTGATCCCAACGATTGATACGGATCTTCAGATTCTGGCAGAAAACAAAGAGTTATTTGGAAATACAAGAGTTATAGTCAGTTCTGCGGATGCTATCAGAATCTGCAGGGATAAGAGACTGACAGGAGAATTCTTCAAAAAAGCAGGGGTGGATTATCCACAGCCTGTAGATGATTATAAGAAATACGATAAGGGATATCCGGCTTTTATTAAGCCGAAGGATGGAAGCTCAAGCATTAATGCTTATAAGGTCTCGGATTCCAGTGAACTGGAAACGCTTTCAAAAATGGTTCCAGACTATATAGTACAGCCTTTTATCAGAGGGGAAGAATATACTGTAGATGTTTTTTGTGACTTCAATGGCATTCCTATATACATTACTCCTCGCATCAGACTGGCAGTACGATCTGGAGAGGTATTGAAAACACAGATTTGTCAGGACAAAAGAATTATTTCTGAGGTAGAGGCGATTGTTGCCGCGTTTAAGCCCTGTGGACCTATGACGATTCAATTGATACGAGAGACTGCTTCAGGGAAAGATTATTATATTGAAATCAATCCAAGATTTGGCGGGGGAGCTCCACTGAGTATCAAGGCGGGAGCAGACAGCAGCGAGGCACTTCTTAGACTCCTTATGGGAGAACGTTGCGATTATTATGGAAAGAAAGTGGCGAAAGATGGAGAAATCTATAGCCGGTTTGATCAAAGTATCCTTGTGAACGGATAAGGAGTACATATGAATGTCCTCTACATTGTTGGCGGAGAAGGAAATAAGTACGGCTCGGAGATTATAGCAATCAATCTGATCAAGGCAGGGGTAAAAAATAATATTAATTATACTGTTATTTGTGCCCATCAAGGGGTTGTCTCTGAAGTATGCAGTAAGCTCGATGTCAAATACTATGTTGTCCCGTTTACCTTTTTTGTGTATAAAGAAATGTCTGTCAGGACATTGGATAAGATTAAACGCAATATATGGCTGATCAAAGCAGAATATCTTACAACAAAGGCATGTAGATTTGTTGAGTCTCATGTTGATATAAAATCAATTGATGTGATCCACACGAATCTTACAAGAGATCTTCTCGGAGGAATTCTATCAGAAAAATATCAGATTCCACATCTATGGCATATACAGGAATTGTTCAAAGCACATTATCAGCTGTCTTTTCTAAAGAATAATCAGATGGAATGGATGGCATGTCATGCGGACCGGTTTGCAGCTATCTCCGCCACAGTCGCAAGAGAATGGGTAGAGAATGGACTGCCGGAAAAAAAAATGTCTGTCATCCGCAATGGCATCGATCTCAACTCAATTCAGCCTAAGACAAAATATGATGACAAAGAAATACTGAAACTTGTTATAGTAGGTCATCTTGTCCCGGCGAAGGGTCAACTGGCCGTAATTGAAAAGCTTTCACGGCTGCCCGCAAATGTGAAAGAACATTTGTACCTTGACTGTATAGGTGAAGGATCAAAAGAATATGTGTCGTCCTTGAGAAAGCTGGCACGTGAATATCAATTGCATTTGAAGTTGCATGGATATCGGAATGATGTCGGACAGATATTAAAAAACTATGATATTGGTTTGAACTGTTCCAGAGGCGAAGGATTTGGATTGGCAACAGTGGAATATATGGCGGCTGGTCTGTGCCCAGTGGTAAGTAATACAGGAGCAAACACAGAAATTATAGAAAATAGCAGAAACGGTTATGTCTTTGATTATCAGAGCGAAACAGACCTTTCGGATTTGATACAGTTCCTATATTACAACCGGGCAGACATGATAGCTATAGCCAAAAAGGCCAGAGCAGATGCTGTTGGCAGTTATTCTCTGGAACAAATGGAAAAGAATGTTTTTCATCAATATGAAGATTTGGCGAGAAATAATTAGGCTCGGCCCCGGGAACTTATATGAGACAGATAGATATAAGAGAACTGAAATTAATCCAGATAGAAATCCTGGATCAATTTGATGCTTTTTGCAAAAAAAACAATATTCATTACTGGCTTGATTATGGTACATTGCTTGGTGCTGTACGCCATGGGGGATATATTCCCTGGGATGACGATATTGATATAGGAATGTTGCGAGAAGACTATTCTATAGCAGAAAAGTTATTCAACGAGCAGACAGACAGAAGGTACAAACTATTTACCCCACAAAACAACCCTGACCATCGGTATCCTTTTGGAAAGCTTGTCAGGACTGATACTGTATTACTCGAGTATGGAAGTGAAGGAATTCGATCATCTGTGTACGTTGATGTTTTTCCGTATGACAACGCGCCTGATGATGAACATGAGAAACAACGAATGTTCAAAAAGAGAGACTTACTCGGGCGAATCAGGAGACTGCAGTTGCCAATGAGAGATGGGATGACGCAACCAAAGAAGTTGATGTACCGTCTCGGAGCTGCACTTTTGAGCGGAATGCCCCAAAGCAGAGTCAACAGAATGTTGGATAAAAATGCAAAAAAATACGAAAACAAATACAACGAATTTGTTTGCGACTTTGCGGATCCTTACGATACCAGATACCTAACAATACCAAGAAGCCTCTTCGAAAACTTCATTGAAATTGAATTTGAGGGTAAGAAATATCCCGCTCCAGCTGCGTATGATACCTGGTTGAAAGCATATTATGGAAACTATATGCAATTACCGCCTATTGAAGAACAGAAAAGCCATCATGTATTTGAGGCTTTTTATCTCGACAGCGACCACAACATTTGAAGCCTTTAGCTGAGGTTAAAAACAGTGATTCGAATAACAAAGTTTTGGAGATCCTTCCGGCCGTTGGGACTCATTGGCGCTTTTTATCATATCAGTATTGCTCTGTTACCCGTGCTGTATCTCTTATGGGTACCGGGACTCAACTTGAGCTTTGGGACTGTAATCTTATTGGGATTCATTCCATATGCTTTTTATTATATTCTCAAAGGAGTATATGTACGAAATTCAACTGCAGTATTCTTTTTCCTGTTTTATGGATATTTGATTCTTCGTTTTGAAGGAAATATCAGTCGTATTATGTTGGGATGTTCAGCTTTCCTGCATTTGTACGGAATGATGAAGGGATCCATCAATTCACGAAAAATCAGAAACATCATTGAGATTTATTCTCTGTTAAATGTTGTGCTGTTGATGACACAGCTGGTATCGTACTATTTTTTACATATCCGGTTGCAGTATATACCTCAACAACTGATTTATGAGGAATATAGGAATAGTTTCGTATTTGCAGAAGTTAGCGGTTTATATAGGCCAAGCGCGCTGTTTCTGGAACCTTCTCACTTCACACAATACTGTATTTATGGTTTAATCTCTACTCTGTTTCCTGGCGGGCAGCAGAAAATAAAACTAAATAGGGCTATTTTGATCGGGATGGGGTGTATATTCACAACGTCGGGGATGGGAATTGTACTGACCGCTGGTGTTTTTGCATGGTATGTCATTCTAAATAACCAGTCGCTCTATAGAAAAATCCTCAGCTGGCTTAAGTGGATTCCATTGGCTGCAGTTGCTCTCCTCGTACTGTTACAGATCCCGTTTTTTAAGGTCGCTCTGCAACGTATTTTCTCTTCCGTGGATGGGTATAATGCTATTGCGGGCAGGACTCATAACTGGGAGGATGCTATTGGTAATATGAATGGCAGTACACTGCTATTCGGGTATGGTGATCAACACAATTATGAGTGGTATATTACCGGATTTGTTGACACAATCTATAAATACGGTGTGGTAGGTGTAATTCTTGAGGCTCTTTGTATTCTGAACCTTATGGCTAAGAAAATCGACAATTATGTGTGGTGTTGCTGTGTTGTTTTTACAGGGCTTTTCTTTGTTGCGCACCTTACTAATTTCGTGTCTCACGTTTTCTATTTTGGAATAGTTATCGCGGATATAATTGCGAGGAAAGAAAAAATATATTAAGCCATAGCGGAAAGAATTGTAATATCTGTTATATATTTGGAGGGATCAGCATGAAAGTTATTGCGCTTTACTTGCCCCAATATCATGAGATTAAAGAAAACAATGCGTGGTGGGGAAATGGTTATACGGAGTGGACATCCTTAAAACGAGGGCAGGTCTATATTGATGGACAGTATCAACCACGTGAGCCTCTTGATGATAACTACTATGATCTGACTGATATCAATGTGATGAAGTGGCAGGCAGAGCTGGCCAAGTCACATGGTATTTATGGATTCTGCTTTTATCACTATTGGTTTAATGGAAAATGTCTTCTCGAAAAACCCATCGAACAATATCTCATGCATACAGAGATTGATTTTCGCTATTACCTTTGTTGGGCGAATGAGCGCTGGACGACAGTTTGGGAAGGCGAGACAAATCCGCGTGTTCTTATAGAACACAATTACAGCGACCGAAAAGATATTGATAATCATTTTTACTATTTCTTAAAATTCTTCAAAGATGAGCGATACATTAAGATAGACGGACGTCCGATACTAAATATCTATAATCCGATTGCAATACCGCCAAAGCTCATGAAGTATACTTTAAAGAGATGGGATGAACTCGCAAAAAAGAATGGATTTAAGGGAATTTCCTTCCAATATCTCTGCGCTGAAACAATGTGCTATATGAGTGATAGGTTGAAGAATCTGTTTGATCAGGGCGTGGAATATCAGCCTAGTCTGGTCGAACGACTGGAGGATGATTTCGAAAAGGAACTCAAGCGTTACAGGAGAAGTTATATCACACAGACAATCAGAAACAGAATACCTTTTGTCAATCAGCTTTTGAAGAGAAGGAACAGGAGAACTGATAAAGATGAACTGACAGAAGGTGTCAAATATATCAGAGATTATGATTCTGACTGGCAGAAAATACTTTCGATCAAGCATGATGATTATTCACGATACATCCCCGGAGCATTTACTGACTGGGATAATACCCCTAGAAGAGCCAGAAACGGAAAAGTGATTCTGGGAGCTTCTCCCGAGAAATTCCGGAAATATTTTGAAAAGCAGGTTATACGCGCAAGAGATGTGTATAAGTCTGATACAATTGTAATATTTGCGTGGAATGAATGGAGCGAAGGGGGTTATCTCGAGCCTGATAAGAAGTGGGGCACTGGTTATCTGGATGCGATTAAAGATGTTCTGGAGAAACTTGGGGAGTTAGAGAAAAACTGATTCGTTGGGGGAAAGGAAAAGATTGGAGGCACCTTTTTGGTCTACAGTTCAGCAAAAAAAAATGCAGCGTTAAATGTAATTAAAACTATTGCAAGTATCGTATTTCCAATCATTACATTTCCGTATGTCTCCCGGGTACTCTCAGTTGAATCGATCGGGGCGTTTAACTTTTCTGCATCAATCGTCAATTATGGCCTTCTGTTCGCTGGTCTGGGCGTATCGAATTATTCTATTCGAGAAGGAGCGCAGTACAGAGAAAACACAGAAGAAATGAAAAACTTCACTACAGAAGTGTTTTCTATCAATATGATTTCAACAATCATTGTATATTTGGCTTTGCTGCTGTTAATGCTGTTCCAACCTAAGATAAGGGTGTATTTCTGGTCGATCCTGATTATGAGTGCCCAGATCATCAGCACAACGATAGGCGTGGGCTGGATATGCAATATATATGAGGACTTTACATTTATTGCAATCCGTACAATAATGTTTCAGTTTTTTTCCCTGATAGCAACACTGGTTTTGGTCAAAACTGCAGACGATTATTATACATATGTTATTATTACCGCTATTGCTTTATCTGGAGCACATATCGTTAATTTCTTTTATGTCAGGAAAAAATATATCGGCTTTACGTTTTCATTAAGTAAAAGTCTTATAAAGCATATAAAACCTATTTTGGTAATTTTTGCCTCTACTGTAACGATTACGATTTATGTTAATTCGGATGTTATTATCCTGGGCTTCCTTGCGGGAGATTATGAAGTAGGACTCTACAGCACTGCCGTCAAAATATACACAATAATAAAGAATCTGCTGGTTGCTCTGCTCGCTGTATTGGTACCCCGTTTCTCTATCTTGTTTATGAGAGAGGAACGTAAACGTGCCGAGAATTTATTTAACATTACATCTCACACAATAGTTGTATTTCTGATACCTGTAGTTGTAGGGCTGTTTCTGACCAGTAACGATGTCATCTGTTTGATCGCAAGCGGCAAGTATAGTTCAGCAGGCGGAGCATTACGTCTGCTTAGTATTAGTATATTGTTTTCTATTTTTGCTTATCTGTGCACAAATTGTGTGTTGCTGCCGAATAAAAAGGAATTAATTATTCTGTATGCATCCCTTCTGAGTGCGGTGGTAAACGTAGTTTTTAATTTTATTCTTATACCGGTAATAGGTATTAATGCTGCAGCGTTGACAACAATCATGGCGGAAGCAATCATGTGTGTTATCTGCCTTATCTACTCAAAAAAGTGTTTAACATTCCGGCTGATTGACAGAGATAACGGGTCTGTCGTTTTTTCCTGCATTGGTATTATAATAGCGTGCCGGCTTTTGGGAAATATTCATAATATGTTATTACGGTTATTTTTGCAAGTTGTAGTATCTGGTTTTTTATATCTCTTTCTTTTACTGATTTCTAAAAATAGTATTGCAGTCACTTACTGTAGAAAAATATTTTATAAAGTGAAGTGTCTTAGGTGAAATGAGTTTAATAATCGGAAGCGCAGTTCTTTTCATCGTACTTTTTTCGGGAGATTTTTGTGCAGCATTTGTTCTGCATAAAGAGTTTGGTGAAGTTACGCCTGTCGCAGTTCTTCTTTATGGAATTATAGTATATGTATGTGGTCTGGCAGGATCCCTGAAATCCGGGATTGTAATCGTAGGTATAATTGTGGCAACATGCTGGCTGACAGGGCTTGTTGTGTCTCTGCGAAACGGAACCGCTGGTGTCGGTATTCGCTCATTCATCAATGCTGCCTTTCTATGTTACTTATTTTTCTTTCTGTTGTTCATAGTCTGTGATTATGGACAGCTTGTAACAGGAACAGATGATCCGGGACATTGGCTGGATTGTGTCAAAGTATTGACTTATAATGATGTCTTTTATACTGATCCCTCTACAAATTCGTCTTTTCCAACATATCCGCCGATGATGGCATTGATTCAGTTCATTATACAGAAATATTATCTGTTCATTTCCCGGAAAACTTTTTCTGAATGGTTGATGTTTCTGACTTATCACATGGTATGTCTCTCCCTGTTTCTACCTTTTGTATCAGGCTGTTTCAGAAATAAAACTATATTAGAATCCAAATTTCGCACCAAATCGCCCCTCTCTTTAAATAATGTTCAATATGCAGCTGCATTTCTGTTAACTGTATGCCTGGCAGTGACGGTGTTTTTTGGAGGTGTTTTTTTCAGGCTCATGATCGACCCTTTCCTGGCGTGTGAGGGAGCAGTTTTATTTCTGCTTGTAATGTACGAGGATGTCCCCGAATATTCGTTTTTATACTTTTGTATCCTGCTGCCTGCGACGGTATTAACGAAAGATATGGGACTTCTCTTTTCTATATTCGGACTTTTATATTTCATCATAATTGAAACGGGACAAAGAAAACATGCGAAAGTGCTCGTTGCTGCATTACTTGTTGTCATAGGAAAACTTAGCTGGACTATGATTATCCGGGCATATCATGTTATTGATCCCAAACCGGACCGGGTCAGGTGGGGAAAATACTTTAAGGTATTGTCAGGCTTCGAAACATACAGTGAATCATATAAGAACACGTGTATCGAAGCATTCAGAACTGCGCTGTTTACCAGGCAGATCAGTCTGGTGAGTGGATTAGTTCAGGTCAGTTACATACAGCTCTTGCTCGGCCTGGTGCTAATATGTATATGCATATGCTGTTTAAAAAGAGATAATAAAAGGATTTGCGTAGGTATACTTGTCAGCTTTTTCTGTATGGGTGTCTACTTCATTGGACTGGGCGGTGTCTATGTCGATAAATTTGTTAAAACAGAAGCTGAAACGCTTGCATCTTTTGAGAGATATACAAACACTTTGTTTTGTATGCTGCTACTCGAAATACTGGTGATCGTATTTCTTGAATGCAAAAAACACACACTACACCGGAGTTTGATACTTGTCTCATTGGTGGTCACAGTACTTGCATCGCCCTTATCTACAACATATCTGTATTTGACTCGTTATTACCCGTATGGAGAACAACAAGAAAGGAAATATACAGATTATATAAGTGAAGAACTGAAGGCAATTGGTGAGCCTGGAGATCAGGTTTATTTTATCTCCCAGTCCAATACTGGTACGCATTACTTATATGTAAAATTTATGCTCCGCCCTGAACTGACCTTGCAATCGACAGCAGGGAATAACTACAATTGGTGCTTTGTAGATAAGGCGGATCCGGAAAACATGTATTACAAAGAGATGCATGCTGAAGATTTCAGGAAGGAGTTGTTTGGAGAGCATAAATATAAATGGGTTGCTATCATGCAGTGCGACGAGTACTTTAAAAGCGAATTCAAGGAGTTATTTGCTGAACCGGGAGACATAAAGGACAATTCCATATATCAGATAGACTACGATCACGATAAATTGGTTAAGATCACTTAACAGTATAAGCCTTGCCGGATAATCGGGGGGTCTTGCTATACTGTTTGCTGAAATGATATCATTTAACCAATCTGATACTCCCGGAATGAGCCACTGGTAAAATGCCACTATCTTAAGAGGATTTGAGATGAAAAGATTTAAAAGATATGCGGCCTTTTTGCTTATAAATATTGCCTTGATCAGTTCATTCAGTCTATCGGTATTGGCTGCTCAGATACCGGATGATCAGGAGAATGATTCAGATATTATCACTGTAGAGGTGGAAAAAGTCGAGGAGGAAACCTCCGGCTATGAAGATATTGAGCCCTTGCGTGATTCTGAGAATGGGATGGATATCGAATTCTCAGATCCTGAAGATGACTTATCAGGTGAAATGCCATCTGTGGAAATATATTCCTCGTGCGGAGAAGAGAATATAAGTGTAGAAGAAGAGAGCACTGGTCCTGAGGAGCAGGAAGAGCCGGTGTATTTGACGGAAGGTCCGACAGAAGAGGATTTTTTTCCCGAAGGCCGGGGGGAGGATAGTTCGGAGCTTCTGAACCTGTATGCGGACCAGAAATTAAAGGAACAGCTGCGCCGGTCCGGAGGAATGCTGCGTGCACCGCGAAGTAACGCTTCGAAGCTGAAAGGGATGAACATTCCTGTCTATGCGGAAGTCTATCGCCGGATTTCCTTAGTTGCAGCAGGTGAAGAGAATTCGACAGAATTCACTCTGGATTTTTCAGAGCTGGGAATCGAGAAAACAGGCTGGACAGCAGATGAACTTGGGGTTTCTTCGCTGACTTCAGTAGTGGATGGCAGAACTGTGATATCTCCGGATGCCAAAAGTGCTGTCAATGAGCAGCTCTTGCTGGACATACCTCTGGTAATCAAAACATTGCTGGCAGACTGCCCTTATGAACTTTATTGGTACGACAAAACACAGAGCACAAAATATAAAAGTTATGGACTCTCGTTGAGCGGGAATGTGCTCAGTATTACCGGACCCCTGAGCATCCGCTTTCCTGTTGCTATGGAATATGCGGTGTCGGATTATACACTGAATACCAGTTATGGAGCCGGAATCACGAGTGCAGTACAGACCGCTTCCGACATCGTATCCAGTCACAGCGCCAAAAGTGATTATGATAAGCTGGCAGCCTACCGCGATGAGATATGCGAACGTGTCTCCTATAATTATGCCGTGGCAGAGGAGAATACGGCATACGGAAACCCCTGGCAGATTATATGGGTCTTTGATGATGATTCTGCTACGAACGTGGTCTGTGAAGGCTATTCGAAGTCATTCCAGTATCTCTGCGATCTTTCATCCTTCCAGAACAATATTCGTGTGTGCTCGGTGACGGGCACAATAAATGGCGGAGACCATATGTGGAACCTCGTCACGATGGAGGATGGGAAAAACTATCTGACAGACATTACCAACTGTGATACCGGTGCAGCCGGTTATCCTGACCGCTTATTCCTGACAGGAGCTTCTGAAGGGGATGTTGATACTTATTATATCCTGAAGGTTCCTTCGGCCGGAATTGTTACCTATACATACGATGATGATGCAAGAGAGGTATTCAGCGAAACAGAGTTGACATTGTCGTTAAACCCATATGTATCGGGAAATGAGGAGGCTACAGACCTGTGCGGGGAAGGACATGATTATCATCTCGATGGATGGATGTGGGCTTCAGACTATTCCAGTGCAGCAGCGTTTTTTGTGTGTTCTCGGGACGATCGACATACCGTTTTGATCAATGCTTTGATTGAAACTGCGTTTGATCCTGCTGCAGGCGGGGATGTTTTGTATGCAGTGCTGGGTTCAGGAGAGAGTCCGGATCATGAACAGCACATGGACCACGTCGTCAGACCGGTAACGGGATGGTATCGAAGTAGTGATGGAAAAAGCTACTATTTCAGTGATGACCATGCAGCTGTAACCGGATGGAATTTCATTGACGGAGATTACTATTTTTTTAATTCAGATGGAGAGATGCAGGCCGGTTGGGTCAAAATATCCGGCAAATGGTATTACCTGGATGGCTCCGGTGCGATGGTGACGGGGTGGAAATACCTGTCCGGCAAATGGTATTACCTGGATGGCTCCGGTGCGATG
>CACZIO010000034.1 GCA_902781215.1 uncultured Lachnospiraceae bacterium | reverse complement strand
AAGTCAGGACCACCAGCTCCGCTGGTGGTTTGTGTTAGCCCCTCCGGGGCGTTGTTGTGATTCCGCCTAAAGGCGGTGGTCCAGCAAACTTGTTCTGTCTGTTACTGGTGGCCGCTTAAAAGCGGCTTCCGAAAGTTACTTTTTGGGATCTCCTTCCAGTCGATCCCTTTCATACTGCTCTGCTATATACTTGATTATTGTTGTTTCATTTACATTACCTACCGTTTCACAGTAATATCCCCTCGCCCAAAAATGGCGATCATATTTCACCCTATATTCCGGGTGCCTGTCGAAAAGCATCAAGGCACTTTTCCCTTTGATTCTACCGACAGCCTTTGCAACACTCAGTTTCGGCGGTATAGAGACATACATGTGCACGTGATCAGGCAGGGTTGCGGCTTTTATTATTGTCACACCTTCCATCTTGCACACCTTGCTAATTGTCTCTCCAACTTCCCGCCGAAGGTTACCAAACATTACCTTGCGACGATACTTCGGAATAAACACAATGTGGTACGTGCAATCATATTTGCTGTGTGCTAAACTTTGATTGTCCATTGGACACCTCCGTTGTATCCTTGTGGTTTGCTAGACCCACATTGATTATACTGATTATACAACGGAGGTTTTTTCTTATACTCCGTTTATCGCACCACGCTCTGGTAGTCTCCCCAGCTCTGCTGGGGGATTTATATCTGTTTCATTAAAGTCGCCCCTCTTGCGGACGCTGTCGTAGATGTAGAGCAGGTGCTTTGTGCCGCCCGCTGCCGTCGCCTCCTGCTTAAAGCAGAATTTGAAATCAGTTCTCTTCGGCATTTTCTTCCTCCTTTCCCCCTTTTTCCTCCGGTTCCGAATTATCACTGTGTGGGGCATCGCCGCCCGGCACAGGTGCCTGTGTTGCGGGCGGATCGGTGCCCCCGTTCCCTATCTTGTTACTGTCCTCCATCGACTCGAGGTCGGAGAAGTTCTTGCTGATCAGGTGTTTCCTTGACCATTCACTGCCAATCTCCGGCCTTCCAGTCAGGATCCTGATCTCGTCTATGGACGCCCCGCTGCCGAGCAGGTTGTAGGCGCCCTGTGCGGCCTCGAAGATGTCGGTGTATTCGATGCCGGTGAGGTCGATCATCTGGTAGGTGCCCTTCAGGACTTCCTTACCGTTCCTCTTCCGGTTGTTTTCCGTCTCGATCACATCCGCGATCGGCCGGATCCCGAAGGTGATTAGGTTCCTGGTCAGCTGTTTGACCTCTGCCGCAGTGCCCAGCATGAGCTGAGGCGGGATCTGCAGCGCGTTGGCCACCTTCGTGGTGATCTCTGTGGTCATATCTGTGATGTCCTTGACCTCTGACGTCGTCCTCTTGGACGCTTCGGATGTCTTGACCTGGTAGTCGAAGCCCTTCCACATCGGCATGACCGCGTTCTTGGCGTTGAAGTAGGACTTGAAGCGGTCGTTCATCATCTCGGTGAACACGTCGTTGAATGTCCTTGGTGTCCCGTCGCTCTTCTGGCCGTAGTTCTGGACCGCTGCCGCGTTGCCGTCGATGGTCAGGACGCCGCGCTCGCCGGCGCTCTTCTGGAATTTGTCCACCGCAGTGTCCAGGAGCTCCCTGTATCCCTCCATGAGATAGTCCATGATGGATTTGACGTTCCGGCTGTTGAGCCGGTAGAAAAGCACCTGGTCCATCTTGAAGGACTGTGGGAAGGTATACGGATGCACGACGCCGCTCTGGGAGTCTGAGTTAACGACGACGTTCCTGAAGACGTCCTGGTACAGTGCGTACACTTCGTGCTCGTATGAATCCGCCACCACGAGGCCGCCCCTGGTCTCGATGACCAGGCACTCGTTCCTGTATATCAGGTTCCAGACGATCTTCTGCAGGAATTCGTTCGCGTTGTAGTTGTAGTGCGGCGAGTAATTCCAGAGATAGTATTCGTCGCCGTGGACTTCCTTGTTTCTGACAAATGTCCTGATCTCGCAGGCGCTCAGGGCATTGGCGATGATGTTGATGCCGGTACAGAGCGCAAACTCGTAGGTCATCAGCTCCGTCAGCTTCTCGCGGTCCACCAGCTCCGGCAGGTCCTCAGATCTGATGATCGCCTCGCCGGTGCCGAGCATCTTGTCCTGTATGAAATTCCAGAAATTCTTGAATACCGCCATCGGCGTAGCTCCTTAGAATGTCACTACCGACATGTCGACGTCCGGCATGTCGTTCATATCCGGCAGATAGTCCAGGCAGCACATGGCGTCCACGAATCCCATGAAGCCATCTGTCTTCCTGAGCTTCTGCTCGATCTTCCCGTAGGATGTGTTCCCCTTGCTGTCGAGGATCCTCTTGGTGTTGTTGGTGTACCAGGCCATCATCCGGTCCCAGCCGCTGATCTGGTGGTTCAGGAACGCGCTGTTGATCAGGCTGCTTGTCTTCGCGATGTCGGAAGGCCGCACCAGATAGACGCGTTTGTTCTCTTTGTCGAAGGCATCGAAGCCATAATGCTTCAGAGCCTTGTTGAGCCAGGTGTACCTGAATGAGTCGATGCCGATCATGAGGATCCTGTACTTCTTCGCGAATTCCGCGATCCACGAGGCCGGCAGCTCCGGCGGGATCTCCACGTCGTTGATGATGGTGCAGATGCCTTCCTTCTCCCACTTGTCGATCGGCGCGTGGATGTTCGGAAGATCTCTGGACTGTTTGCAGATAAAGGTGTGGTGGAAGCCGGTGATCATCTTTCCCTTGCGGAAGAGTACATAGCATCCGCAGAAGTCATTCGTCTTCGTGTAGTCGATTCCGGCCACGCAGGCCATGCCCTGTTGCGGCTCGAAGTCCCTCTGCCGCAGGCATGCCTCGATGTCCTTCCATTCGGCCGCCGCGCTCTGTGGATCCGAGATCGGGAAGTTGCATCTCTTTGCCAGAAACTCCGGATAGTAGTCCGGCGTCGAAGGCATGAGCTTGATCTCCTGCTCGATCGTCGACCGGAGGCTGTAAAAGGACGGATCTGCGATGGAAGGATTCGCTTTCACGATCTTGTTGATGTCCTTCCACTCGTCTTCCTCCTCGATCCTGAACCAGTTCACGAAGGTCCTGTTCGCCGGATCATATTCCCGGAGGATGATCTCGTTCTGGGCCTTCTCGTCGTCCAGGACGCCGCCTCTGACATGTCCGTCGGTGGTGATGGTGATCTCTCTCCACCACTTCATCTTGCCCGTGCCAGATTTCAGGGTGTTCATGTTCCTGGTGTCGACGTACTGGTGCTTCTCGTCGTAGATTACGCAGCCGGTCCGCTTGGAGTCCTTGTTCTTCGTGGACGTGGTGTTGAGTCGGAACTCGGCGTTCATCTTCTTGCCGAGTACCATCTCGGCCATGCCCTTGAAGTTGGCCTTCAGAACCTTGGCGTATGCCGCCTTCGTCGGCTCGTTCACGAGGTTCGAGACGTCCTTGATGGACGTTCCCGCCTGGTCTTCGCCGTTGGCGATCAGGTCCACGTTGTAATTTTTCACACCGTGGAGCGGCGAGATCATGTAGAGAGCGCAAAAATCGATAAAGCCATTCTTTCCGCTCCCTCTGCCCATGATGTCTCTGGTGACGTGGAAGTATATATCGTCGTATGGAGCGCCCGGCACCCGGAGAAAGACCCCGAACATGATCGCGAATTGATACCGCTCCCACGGAAGGAGGTTGAACTCAAAGTATTTCTGCAGGCTCAGGCCCTTCCGGATCCGCTCCTCGTCCACGTAGACGTCCGGGCGTTCCAGGACCGGGATGATGTTGTTCTCGATCGACAGCTCCTGCTCCCTGCAGTGCTCGATATGGTTCCCGCGGATCAGGTAGATCCACTCGTCGATGTTCTTCTCATAGGTCGTCATCCTCTTCACCAATGATCCCGTCAGTCGTCACGCCCAGCGTCTTGAGCAGGGCGAGCATCTGCCGATTGACGATCGGGAGCTGCTTCGGTGAGGCGTTGTCTTTGCCGTCCGAAGTCCGGAGCCCGGTCTCCCTGATGTCGCTGATCAGGAGTTCCTTCAGGTCCCAGAGCTGCATATAGTCCTCGACCTGGTCAGTGAAGAGGGCGATGTCCGCCCCTTTGTTTTTGAGCTGCTCGATCAGGCTCTTTCGGACCTCTTTCCGGACTGTCTTCCTGCTCTTGGTCGCCATCAGTCGTTTGCCTCTCTTCTTATCCGCGCGCGCATGTACGCGTGCGCCTCCGTGAAAATTCAAAAACTCGCCAGGAAAGTGTGGCCGCCGGTCGATATATAGGCGAAAATTTTTCAAATTTTTGACCCGGGGGGATTTGCGCGTTACCAGCGTTCCGCCGGAATTGATATCGTTTTGTGCCTATTGTTTTTCAACCAGTTTTCATGGATCAGAATTATCCTGTTCCATGATTCAGGTGTGATCATGGGCCTGCACGCCTTGCACTCCTCGATCGGTCTTTGTATCTCTACAAACTCCATCTCATGTCTTTGCAACACCTCCACTGGTGTTGGTGTTGTTTTAATGACATTTATGTGATGTGCTCCAGCCGCTTCTGCGGCCGAAATAAAACCGATCAGTAGTTTGCCTGCAACTTCTCTTGCCTTTCGCGTCTTGCGCCCGTAATCAAGAGCATCCGCCAATAGGTCCATGTCGTATGTCACACGGCCTGTGCTCTCTGCGTATGTTGTCTTCCCGGCTCCCGGATATCCTGTGATGAATGTGATCCTCACCAGCGTTCCTCATTCACGAAGTTCTGTTTATGTCGGTTTCGTTCAGGGTGCAGCTTCTCGTGACATTCCTTGCAGACCGATTCGAGATTGTCATCCGTCAGCGCGAGAGCAGGTTCGTCCTGCAGGTGCTTTATGTGATGGACGAGCACGGCCTCTGTGTATCGGCCATGTTTCCTGCATTCCTGGCATGCATGCCTGTCTCGTGCGAGTATCTGCATGCGCTTCTTCTTCCAGGCATACGTCCGGTAGAACCCCTTGATTCCGTATGGTGATGTCTCTGTGATCCTGTGGATCAGGTCTGCTGTCTGCTTCTGGTCCTCTGTGTATCTCATGGCACTACAAAAGGCGGCCACGTATGTGACCGCCTTTCCGCATAAAACGAGAGGTGTTTAACAACTGTGAGATCTTTGATCTCAGCTGCGCCCGATATCATACTATCAAGAACATGCGTGCACATGTGTGCAAAGCGCGAAAATTATTCCATTGGAAAATGCTGCAGCGCTCTGCCGTGGATGTACTGTGCCTTGCGTTTCCCGCAGTCCATCCTCTCCGCGATGTCCCACCATGTGAGAGGTTCTCCTGACCGGTTCTTGTTCTCGATGTACCTGAGTGTCAGGACTGTTCTTTCCTGCGCATCGTTCATCTCGTCGAGCTTGTTGAGGATATATGCCTCTTTGCCGATATATGCAGAGATCTTCGCCTCGTACCTCTCTGTGAGTTCATCGATTGTCAGAAGAGGATCCAGCAGGTCCTTCTTTCTTCTGGCTTTCGGTGCTCCGTCTGTCCTGTTTGCCCGGATACTCCCTTTCAGGCTCTTCAGCTCTGCAATTCTTTCCTCGTAGACGCTCGCCTCGATCTTTTCTGCCTGATACGCTTTCAAGAACTCTTTTGCTGTCATTTACCACCTCACAGGTATGATCTGCCGATCAGCCGGATAAAATCCTCTCTGGTATGTGTCTGTTCGTATTTGCGCTGTGTCTCCTGCTGGATCAGGAGACAGGTGTCATGGTTTCTGTGTACCGCTTCGGGCCCGCCGTCATGTATGTGATGATTCCAGCACAAATAGACGGTGAACCCGTTTGCTTCGCTGATCTCCCTCTGGCCGGAGCCGAAAAAGACATGGTGCTTGTGGATTCCGGCCTTCTGGCTGTAGTCTCCATGCAGTCGCATGCAGAGCCAGCACCTTCCGTCTTTTTTCTGGAGGATGCTTTCTCTGTGCTGCCTTTTCTTTTTCTTCGACGGGCTTTTTGGATACATGAGGCCGGTCAAAGCCAGACTCCGATCAGGCCGTCCGGATCTTCAGCTCCGCGAGGGACGAATTCGAAGCCATGTGCCAGGAGCTCGTTGTGGACCTTATCCAGCTCCTCCTGGTTCCACCACGACAGGATGATGGAAAGAGCATGTTTCCCCATGAACCACTTTTTGTAGTATGGCCTCCTGGCGCCGAATTCAAACGTCTGTGTCTCAAAGATTCCGTATTCGTCTGAGGTCTTCTTCTCGATCACACAGAGCTGCGCATCCGGTCCCAAAGCTTCCGCCATCTCCACAGATTCACTTATCATCTTTTCGACTTGGCTTTTCTTCTTGAACATTTCTTCCTCTCCATCGCCCGGATCCGCGCCGGGCTCATCCTGTGGTCGATCCGTTTCCGCACGATCCGCCGGATGATGTAGGTGCGGAATGGATATCCGTCAATGTTCTCGCCCGCGTACATGGTATTCTCGTCGAGATACCATCCCTTCGGCACGCGAGGCCTGTCTGTCATCTTCTGCCTGGTGATCCTCGTCTCCTCCGGTTCCACTTTTTTGATGTTCCTCGAGTGTCCCCACGAAGACTGCACGATCTTCTTGTGAGAGACAGCTGTCTTGGAGATGTACTCGCCCAGATCGCAACCTTTGTCCTGCATGCTCTTGAGATGCTGCGAATAGACGGCCCCGAATCTCGCTCTCCACCAGCTTTCCACGAGGTACTCCGTCCCTTCGATTCGGTTGACGACGAGATGGATATGCCAGGCGTTCCTCTCACCGACCTCCGCGTTCCGGATCCAGAAGAGTTCGTATCCCTTCTTGGCATATACCCGTTTCAGGTACCTGGCGAACCT
Source organism: uncultured Lachnospiraceae bacterium (assembly GCA_902781215.1). Classification (GTDB taxonomy): domain Bacteria; phylum Bacillota; class Clostridia; order Lachnospirales; family Lachnospiraceae; genus CAG-791. Next base: position 28,493 of record CACZIO010000034.1, on the reverse strand, counting down.
CGAAAAGTCTTTCAGGCAGGCTTTCATTTCTGCAGGCCGAAGATTTTTCGCGTAGGTCAGCGTGAAAACGCAGTCGTCCTCGTTGAAGTACTTCTCGATCATCCTTGAGCAGGCCCTCTGCTTTCGCCTCTGGTTGTTCCTGGCCTGTGCCTCACAGGTCGGTGCGGTCTTAGGTCTGCGAGGTCTGCACTTGCCAGGGCATTTCGCAGAGTTGAATTCCACCACCTCTATGCTGTTTGGCATTCTGTATTTTCTGCGTAAATGCATGGCTCTTTCCTCAGGATGGTTATAGATTTAATAAATTTATGAACTACGAACGCGCACATTTCAGTGCGCTCTTTCTTCCTATAAAATATCCGGACACTTCCGTGCCCGGTTTGAAAATGTTCCGATATTCACTTTTGAATGCTCGTGATACTGATCGTCGCGCCCGCTATCATCGCGGAAGATGTTGCTGCGCTCAGGATACAGAGCCCGATCCACAGGGAGTTGTTGTCCACTGGGAGCTGCGTCCATATCGAGATCATGTAAAACGCTGCAGTTGTGACCAGCAACTCGATGACAAGCATATAGATCGCGGCCAGCGCGATCATAAGATTTCCTTTCATTATTCCGTCCCCTCCACCACCTGTAGATCCTCTTTCAAAACGGCAGCCATATCCAATACTCCTCTGATATATCCAAGAGTGGTGTTCCTCATTGCTTCGGCGTGGGGATTTGGATCTGTCTCTCTATACGGATCGTCCACCGCGTCACTGATGAGTGCCACTGCGTTGGCATCTATGCGAGATGTGTCAATTGTCATTTGTCTTTCCTCCCGTTATTTATGTTTTACATTGCAAATTTGCAGATATTCCGCAAAAAATGTTTGTCTAACCCTCTAAACCAGTTGTTTCATCATTTTCTACTATTTGGCTACACGACGTACTTCTCATGCATCTGCTCAAGTTCCTTATCGGAGATGTCCAGGTAAATCTGTGTAGTCGCGATGCTTTCATGTCCGAGCAGCTTCGAGACCAGCGTGATCGGCATTCCGGCCCTGAGAGCCATCGTCGCGCCCGTCCGCCGGAAGCGGTGAGGGTGAGCATTTTGCACGCCTGCTCTACGTGCGATTTTTCTTACAGTGCTCTCAATTCCGCTCGGATCTCTTGGTCCGCCTGCAATATTTTCTTTGTTGCGATACCAGTACTTCAGTTCTTTGGGCCTTGTGCCAGTTTTGATGTATGTCTGCGAAGGCCGTCCTTTGGGGAAAAGTAAAGGACTATCGTCCTCCCTTTCCGCCAGATATGCGCTGATTGCCACTTGTGCTTTTGCGTTCAGGAAAACTTCTCTTTCCTTGTCTCCCTTTCCATGGACAACTATCTTATTCCCTTTGATCTCATCAATGCGCATCAGCGTAACTTCCGTTACTCTGGCCCACGTAGAAATCAAGACTTCGAGCAGTGCCGTTTCCAATGCTGTTTCGCAGGCAAAGCGCATTTTTTCAATTTCAATTTGCTCAAAAGCCTTTTTCTTTTTCTTTGTTTCTTTGATTGCTTCTATCCTGTTCATTGGATTTTTGAGCAGGATTTCCTCCTTCTGGAGCCAGCCAAAGAACGACGAGAGATTCCTCCTTTCGTTGTTTGCCGTGGCCTTTGTTACTCCGTCCCTGGCCACTCTCACCGCGAGATAGTAGCGGATATCATCAGCCGTCACCTGTGTGTATGGCTTGCCGATCGCCTCCAGTGTTCTCGAGATCGTGTCCTTGTAGTATGCGAGTGTTCGCTTGGAAAGCCCTCTTGCCGTCTTCGCCATGAGGAAGCGCATCAGGATCTTTTCGTTTACGTCTCCCTCGTAGATCGTCAGGGCCGTCTCTTCCTTTTCCACGGTGTACGAATTGAGCGCCATAGTGATCCGGAATTTGCAGTCTTCCAGGCTCTGCGGCGGAACGTATCCGCGCATCAGCGTGATAAGTTCGTCCCGCAGGGCGTCTTTTGCTTTGCTCATATCAGCATCCCCGCCTTTCTGGGAGTAGTCAGGATGTGAGAACGCGGCGTCCGGTGCGGGTCATACGGCTCCGTTAGTGTGTTCCCCTGGACACAGATCGCGCTGATCCCGAGTAGCGATAACTGCACATAGCACATGTACACACCTTTCCAGTCGAGGTCTTGCGCAACCACATCCATTACCTTCTGGTAGTTGACGCCTTCTTCCTGTAGGATCTTTGCGGCTGCAATTACCATCGCCCCGCCCCCGCAGGAGGGCTCGAGGACTGTAAGCCTCCTGAGCTCCCCGCTTTTCAGTTTTTCGATTTTGTCGCCAAGTCCTGCTTTTGCCGTCAGCTCCGACAGGTGAAAAGGTGTGAAAAATTGCCCTGCAATCTTGGAGCCGAGCCCGGCCTCCATGTAGATCTCCCCGAGAACATCAGCGGGGCCGTCTTCCAGAGTCTCGATCAGGCGGGCGGTCATCACGGCAAACTGTGTCTGCTCTTCCGGCGTGTATCTCTTGATCGTGTCCAGATATGCCTGCTCACGGTCCTGCCAGTCTTTGTTGCGGATCATGTGCGTGCTTTGCTCGATCGATAGGGCAAGGCATCGGATCCAGTCGGAAAAGATCTCGTATCCGGAGTATCGGCCCGACATGCTGTTCAGGATTTTTACGATTTCTTTTTTTCCGTCCACTCAGCTGCCTCCTCTGCGCACAGTCTTTTTTCCTGTCGCGCTCCGGTCCTTCATCTCCAACGGACGTCTTAACATCTCTATTTTTTCCTCCGGCGGAAGCTGTATCGCCGGATAATTCTGGCGGATGCAGTCATACACATACCTGATAGCTGTTTCAGCCTCCGTACGTGTGTTATAATTCCCGATCGTTAAGTCTTTCTGCCCATCAGAAAATCGCGCCCTTACAGCCGAGTCTATTCCGCCTTCCACCACATAGAAATTAACTACCTTGTCCATGTTGTACAGAGCCTCTCCGGCTTTACTAAGTATCCACATCGTCATTCTCCTGAATATCTACTCGTCTAAAACGTCCTTTTCTGCCTTTTCTATAGGCGCTTGACATTACGGCGTTTTTTGTTGTCCCGCATAAATTTGCAAGCTCTCCAGCTGAATCGGCCACCGCGATCGGCAGCTCGTATTCGTCCTTCGTGACTTCCATCCAGATAATCATTTTCCATCATCCGTCAGGTCGATCAGCGGACACTGCAGCGGCCTGCACTGTGCCGCCCATGCCGCGAGCCAGCTGCAGTATTCCCCGATTACGCTGCAATATGATGCGTCGTCTTTCAATTTGCATTCTTTGCAGGATTTTGGCATTTCCATATCCTCAATCGTGACCATAACTGTCCTCGCTTTCTGTGGTCCCGACGTACCCGCCGGCGGCGCACATCTTTTCATAGGCGTGCAGGACGCTCCTCAGCCACTGCATGGAGTCTATTTCCTCGTCGCTCCGGATGTAGTTGTATAGATTTCCGTCGATGAATTCTGCGACGGCGTAGGCCTCGTCCTTTGTCAACGAGCATTCCGGCGTGATTGTTACGCAGTCTTTGCCAATTTTTACCGCCATCAGATATCCCCTTCTCTCCTGTGCAGGCTGTGCTCCGCGTCGAAGCCTTCCGGATACCTGACGCGGAGCTTGTCGATGTTCAGCTGCATGATGTCTTCCAGTGATAAACCATATGATGTGCACCATTCCGCAATAAACCACAGCAAATCCCCGAGCTCTTTCTGTGCGTGCCGGGGATCCATCTCGTGCCCTTGGTACTGTTTCTGGTAAAGGCCATGCAGCTCTCCGATCTCTGAGACCATTCCATGCAGCGCATGCATCTCTTTTCCTTTGTCGGTCAGTTCGTAGTTAATGGTTCTCGCAGCTAAAAACTGATATTCATTTCCAGTCATTTCTTTCGGGGCCCCGTCTCCTTTCCGGGCGGCCGGCGCCGCACCGCCCTCTGTGCTTGTTGCCTGATCATTTACACGCTCTTTTTGGTTATGGCACAATATATAGCCGGCATCGCCGGATCAAGAATAGAGAGGGGTTTCTCCTTTCTTATTTTTGCTTTGTTATTGGTTTCTGGCACCGTTGGCTACGGAACAGCTCCACCGCAGCCTGTATCTTTTCGGTCGGCAGAAGAATGGGTATAGCTTCATGAGACCGAGCTGTTTATGATTTCGTCCAGTTCCTCGTCTGTGTATTCGTTCTGTTCGAATTGATTGAACTGGTTGTTGAATAGCTTCTTTGCGGGCTTCTCGCCCTGCTTTGCGTCCCAGACGAGCTGTCTGGCCTTGAAGGTCTGGAGGCAGGACTTCCAGTTCTCCACCAGGCTCCCGTTGGCCTTCCGCCAGACGGTGTGGATGATCGGAGTGCCGGTCTCGTCCTTTTTTCCTGTATCTTCTTCTTTCTCGTAGACGCTGCGGAAGGATTCGGCGATGACTTCCGCCGGGATCTTCAGCTTCTCGTCTATCCCTTTTTCTTTGATGTAGTCCACGATTTCGCTGGTTTCTGGAATAACAAAGTCCTTCTTTGGTTTTGGTTTAGCTTTTTGTGGTTTCTTAGATTTTGGTTTTGGTTTCTTCTTTGCTTTTTCTTTGCTTAACTGGTCCCGCATCCTCTCGAGCTCTTCTTCCGTCTCCCTGAGGCGGTCGGCCAGGAGTCTTTCGGCAGCTTCTCTCTGGTCGGTTCTGTCTGTCTGCTCGGCGATGGCCTGCAGGATTCGGTCTCGTTCTTCCCTCTCGCGGTATAACTTTATAAACTGCAGGCCGCCGGTGTTCCTCCCGGTGAAGGCGATGGCCGGCAGACCTGCGCTGGTCGTGCCCTTGGCACTCCGGATCTCGTCAAGCGGGAAGAACATCGCTCCGTCCTGGAGCCTTAGCATGATGCACTCCATGTTCAATCCTCTCGATATCTTCCGGTGAGAAGCCGTGGACCCGCAGCATTGCGTCGCGGATCGAGTTCACGCGCCCGATTCTGTGGACCTGTGCATGCGCATCGCACGGTTCCTCGAGCTTCATTAAGGCTTCCCTGTATATGCTCGGCCACTCGTGCCTTGTCGGCTCCGGCGGCAGATAGTCGGGGCAAAAAGGATCTTCCAGGTGATCTACCGGGCAGGCCTCCAGCTGGTAGCATGATGCGCACTTCCCGCATTTGTATTTCTTCCTGGCCTCGTCCTTTTTCTCGAATAGGTTCGCGAGCCTCTCAGTCGGTGTCATCATCTTGTTCCTCGTCGAACAGCGACATCTGGCCTCCGTACTTCGAAAAGATGGGGTTTCCGTCCTGGTCGAGCCTGATCTCGGTCCCGCGCATCTGCGCTTCTCCACTCACCTGGATGCCCTGGGAGACTGCAGTCTTCACTTTGTGCTCAAATACTGGTGTCTTTGCCATCCGGGCGATACCGTGGGAGCCGGTGATCTCTTCCTCGATCAGGGTGATCCCGAGGGTGCAGGTGACTTTCCCTTCATTCACGCCCAGCCGGAGCATGCGCTTTACTGTGTCGTTGATAGCTTCGGAGAAGTCTTCCTGCATCCGGTAAAAGATCGGGTTCCCGGTGTCAATTCTTTTTGCCATTCTTATCCACCTGTACCGGAGGCCTGTGCAGCTTCGTCTCTTCCATGATCTGGTCCCAGTATGTGGGCGCCTTTGCCCGGACCTTTCTGACCCGCTTTTTTTGGCTTTTCCGGTTTTCCTTCTCGTTTATATGCTGCGGTCCCAATTCATATATACTGTGCGCGACCATGAGGATGGCCACGGCCAGCATCGCGCTGCTGATCACGATATTCATCTCTTTATATGCCTCACCTTTGTGGTTCTTATCATGTCCTCGTCCCGGCGGGCGATGGCCGCATCGGGCGAGGCCATGAATTCTTCCTTCGCCTTCTCTCTGGAATCTTTCCAGGTGTTGTATCTGCCACACTCTGTATGGCAGCCTACCCGCTTATCTCTGCACCGCTTGCACGGGGCCGGATGTCTATTCATCCAGCCCGTTACCTGCGCGTCAATCTGTCTTCCCACTTGCTTCCCTCCTGGCTTTTCTGCAGATCCGCCTGTATTCTGCCTTTCCCATTTTCGAGATCTTCGGATCAGGATCCGCGATCACTTTCTGCCAGTCTGTCCGGAAATCCCTGCATGGCGTCTCTCTCCAGTCCTCCAGGCAGCCTTTGAGGCAGTGCCTGCATGTTAAGCCTTCCATTTGTGCTCCTTGGTATCACGTCGTCTCCTGTAAGCCGGGGGAAGGCTCCCCCGGTCCCCCTATTAGGTTTTAAGGAGGCGGGAGCCGAGGTAGCCGTCGGTGAACGACGCGGAGTTGAGCGCAGACAGGCAGAAGAACCCATAGAGCGCGCCGTCGCCATAGCCGCCGCCGACATAGGCCGGGTAGAGCCTCGACGACAAGGACCATACAAAGTCGCCGATGCTGTGTCTTTCCCTGTCGTCGTCATCGACCGACGCGTCAGGTATAAAGGCCCAGGGCGCGTCTTTGGAATAGTCGAATCCGCTGATCCATCCGTCGTCGGCGAGCCCGATGCCGGTGTCCTCCAGCTCGTCACGGTCTCCTGTGTATGTGTCCATGGCCGATATCCTGCAGCCTTTTTCGCATCCCATGAAGCCGTCGATCCAGTCGAAGACGTTGGAGAAGGGATCTTCGATCCACCTGTAAGAGTTGCTTTTCCCCGATCTCTTGACGGTGTGGTATTTGAAATTGTCGGTTCCGCCTGTCTTGCCCGGCTCCCAGTTCTCCATGTCTTTGTATCCGGTCCCCAGCTTCTTCTTGGCGTCGAAGTCCGCGAACTCGATCAGATAGAGGAGCTGGATCGCGGACCATGTGGCGAGGTCTATGATGCCCCATGATTTGCCCCTCGCGTGTGCTGCGTCTCTTGCCTCGCCCTGTGTGATTCGGGTGAGCGGGATCTGTCCGCTCATGGAGAATGCAGCCTTGCGGTCTCCTCCTGACATGTGGTAGCGCCCGATGTATCTGCCGGATCCCGGATGGTGACAGAAGCCTTCCTGTTCTTTCGGCGAGATGGCCCACAGCCAGGTCTTCTCTTTCTCGTTCTTTATTGCCGTGTACCAGAAATCCGGGATCTCCACCATTTCGTCCCGCGTAATGACGTCCGCACCCTCGTCGTCCTTCATCGCGTCGATGAAGATCACGTGCCGCATCCCGCTCCAGGGGAGGACTTCGTCGAAGGGGCTGTATCCCTCGTCGTCTTCCTTCTCTGCCGGTTCCGGCACTCCCCATCCTCCGCAGAGGCCGACGCGCTCCAGGCGGTTCTCGTCGTAATGCCAGATCACCCCGTAGGCGTTCGATACATCTGTGGATGTCGGCACTTCCACCCTCTGTTTCTTCTCCTCAGACAGGAGCATGTATTCCAGGAACCTTTTTACTCTGTCCGCATCTTCGATTGCGTTCTTGATCTCTCGTCTGTTCATTTTTGTCCTCTCGTTCTAAATATTTTGCGTGTGCCGCGAGGGAACCCGGTGTCCTTCCGAGCGCCCTTGCGATGTCTGAATAGGTTTCGCGTCTGCCGAGCATCTCCATGATGGTCTCGTCTTCTTCCTTGGAAAAAGCGCCTGTCACCGGATTTTCTTCCTTGTATGGTTTGAATCCTTCTGTGTATGGAGTTACCTCGCCGATCCGGACGCCCTTCGTCGGCGCGAGCATCGGCTTCGGCAGCCTTCCGACGCTGCATTTCAATCTTGCGACCGGCCTTTTTTTCTGAGGATCCGGCCTTTCCGGCATCCAGGCATCTCGCGGATCCGAGCCCTCCTCCAGGTGGACCGGCTGCAGAAGGACGACCTTTTTCTTCTTCGCCTCTTCCTCTCGCTTCCGCTTCTCATACTCGCGTTGCTTTTTGCGCAGCGCCGAGTGCTTGCAGTCGTCGCAGTATTTGTCCGTCGTGCCTCTCTTCTCGAATTGCTTCTTACAGATCGCGCATTCGATGATGGTCGGAGGCTTCATTTTAGGCTTCCGTTTGATCTTCGCCGCCTCCCGGAGCTGCTCCAGGCGCTCGCACGCCGGGCACAGCCCCTCGTCGTCCTCCCAGTACGGGCCGTAGGCCACGCCGCACTGCGGGCAGTGTCTGATCCCGAAATCTACGTCCATGGGTCACCTCTGATCGTCGACATACGGAGGATAGTAGGGCATCCCCTCGTATGTCCTCCACTCGCCGTCGTCATCGAGGAACTGCATCCGGCCTTCCCTGGTGGAGTACCTGGAGCCGATCGAGCCTCTGGCCGTGCCGTAGACGTAGCGCACGGTGTGGTTACGGCTGCGGATATCCAGCTGCAGGATCCTCCTCCGGCCTCTGTGGACGTACTGATCCTTTCGGATCATGGCTCCGTCCAGTCCGTAGGCGTACCACTTGTTCCCGCGCTCGACGCGCATCTCGCCGGCTGTGCAGGATCCTTTCCAGTATGGGCCGTCGCCGGTCTTGTGGCCGTAGTACCACTTTCCCTTGTAGCGGAAGTGGCCGGTGCGGGGCTTGCCGTCTTTCATGATGAAAATATTTCCGTACTTGTCGATGTACTTGCCATTCCTGGGTGCTTTGGCCTGGGCCGGCACGGCCAGGAGCGCGAGGATCAGTACCAGCGTGAGCGCAGCTGTGAATCTCTTCATGGCCCCCTCCTTACATGAGTGCTCTGCAGACGTCGATGATCAGGGCGATGCCCGAATCACATTCGACGTTTACTTCCTTCCTGGCCCCGGTGCGGTAGGTGATCACTGCGGTCTTCTGGTCGGCCTGCAGGGTGATCCCGAGCACATCGCTCCCGGCCCTGGTCTCCCTGACGAGGTTCGAGAGCTGCCTGCAGATGTAGAATTTGTTCTCTTCCTCGTATGGATCGGATGCTCTCACCGCCTCCGGCTCCTGGAGGCCTTCCGCGATCTTGTGCCTGACATCCGTGATGGCTGCGTCGATGCTGTCTGCGTCCTCGTCCGCCATCTGCGCAAATTTCTTGATGACCGCCAGTGCCGTCGGTGCGAAGTCCTCGTTCATCACAGCTTCCGCCGCCGTCTCCTTGATCACCATGATGCCTCCGCTCAGGTTCGTCATGTCCAGGTCAATCCCCTTGTCGAAGATCTTCCCCGCAGCTTCCAGGGCTGCGTAGAGTTCTGTCTGTTCCTTCATGTGTCCCTCCTCTCGCTTTAAAAATGGCTGCCAGTACGCGGCCGTGACTGGCAGCCGTGCTCCTTGCCCTTTAGCCGGGCCCGCTGTTGCGAATCATTTGTTTGATACCGTCTTTTTTGAGCCTGCGCAGCATCCGCAACAAAGCGCAGCCTCTGTAACATCCCGGGTCATAGGTCCCCGGCGCCGGGCGGGGAGGATTCGAACCTCCGACAAATGCAGGTGTGATGTCCTGCCTCTCTGGCCAACTGAGCTACCGCCCGAAATAATCACTCGCTCACGGCGGCAGCCGGATGATCGGTCTCCTCTGCCGCCGAAGCTCTCTTCTGGTCCAGCCATGCCTGGAATTCTTTCCGGTTCTCCGGATCCGTGTAGAATTCTATGGTGCGCTGGACGATCTTCCTCATCAGGCCTTTCGTCCACACGCCGTTCATGGTCTCGTTCATGCCGCCTTCTCTCTGTGATATAATCCCGTTAAGGAGGTGCTTGTATGTTTGACGTTATTTTTTACGATGTTCACATTCTCATTTACTGCCTGAAACCCCGTCCGTCTTCTCTTCTCCGGGCCCGCTTCAAGATGGAACAGCTCGACAAGCTTTCCATCAATGGACTGATCCATGCCATCAATTTGGGAATCGATATCTACCATCCCGGATCCGGAGGAGATGCCATCATCCAGACATCTCCGGAGGGCGTCAGGTATCTCTGGAAGCTTCTGGCGCATGCGTTTTTCGTCCTCGTATCTGTTGCCGCTTCCGTCGCCACCATTTACTCCGCTCTCAAATAGCGGACAGCCATCCCAGCCATGCGGCGAATGCGATGCCGGCCAGAAAAGCGCCGATGCATACAAATCGCCAGATCGTATCCGTCTTGTAGGCTGGATCATATGGCGTTATTTCTTCGCCGCTGTCGTCGCTGAATATCCTGATCTCTCTATCCGCAAATCTCTTTTTTGCCTCTTCCTGCAGCACCCTCAGGTCCACAGAGTATCCAAGGGATTTCTGAGGGTGCTCCGGGAGATAGATTCTGTAGGCTCTCCATTCACACATCCAGACGATATAGATCTCTTTTCTTTCCTCTGTCATGCTTTCTTCTCTTCCCTTCGCGCTTACCCCTTCGGCCAAAACCTTTCGCAGGTCCCCTGCATCTTCACCTTCTTCTTTTTCAACTCACAGGCGATTCCCTTGTAGGTTGGCCTGGCATATTCGCAGTTCTTACAGATCTCTTTTCTTCCCTCGTTCATGCTGTTTTCTCGCCCTCTGCCTCTGTGGCTCTTTCCTTCATGGCGTCGATGTAGCCTTCGCGCCTGCCGATTTCTCTGCCTTCGGCAAGGCCCTGCGCGTAAGACAGTGCGGCGCCGGCAACTCCCTCTCCGAGTCTGTTGATCTTCTCTGTGATCCTCTCGAGGTCGGCTCTTTCTTTCTCGCTCATCCGATCACCTCCTCTCTATGTTTCCTCTCGTGTTTTCTTCGTTGCGTCTGTTAACATTATAGTTGCACCTGTTTTCTTTGTCAACATCATTTTGTTTACTGGTGCAACATTGTAATTGTAATTGGTCTGCCTGTTTGGTATAATGCGCTTATAGGAGGTCTGAGAAATGAACGAAGGCGAAAGAATCAAGATCCTGAGAAAAGAATTATTGAAAATGACAATGGAAAAATTTGGGGAGGCTCTCGGTGTTTCAAAGGCCGCTATCTCAAGGATTGAAAGCGGCGCCGTTTCTCTCACGGAGCAGAACAGGATTTCCATTTGTCGTGAATTTGGCGTGCGCAGCGAATGGCTCCGCTATGGCGAAGGTAAACCGTTCGCCGAAGTATCCAGAGACGAGCAGATTGAGAAGATGGTCAACGAGATCATGCTCGACAAGCCGGAATCCTTTAAACGGAGGTATATCTCCGCTCTGGCCGCGTTGGATGAGAGCGGATGGGCCGCATTGGAAAAATTCGTTGATTCGATAATTGAAGTGAATAATGAAAAGCCGCAGCCTGTAGCGGCACAGAACGACCTTAACTCTTTACCGCCGGATGAACAGGAACTTCTCCGGCAGTATCGCGAGAAGAAGAATCAGGCGGAAGGATCCTCAGCTTCCAGCGCAGGCTGATTGATAGGGGATATTGGAACATTTAAAAAAGCCAGGCCTGCTGCAACAGGTCTGGCATAGTTTTGAGGGCATGAAGTGAAGCGAAATATGAATCTTGTCCGTGACATTCTTTTGAGCGTTGAAGAAGTCACGACTCCGAATGTTAAATGGATGTATCGGCATCCTGACAGTGTTCCGCAGTCTCTGGCCAAATACTCACAAGAGGAGGTCGAATATCATGTTTCTCTGTGCGAAGAATCTGGCCTGATTTGCGGCGTAGCCATATATAATTGTGGCCTGTGGATCGATGTTTCCGATCTGACTCCTGCCGGTCACGACTTTCTCTCTAACATACGGGACGACGCTATTTGGAAAAAGGTCCTCGGATCCGTTAAGAGTGCGTCGCTCGGAGTGTTTGTAGATCTCGCTGAAAAAGTCGTCAGGTCGCAGTTTGGCCTTTAATGGCTTCTACGTTTACAATTATTTGGAGGCTTAAAATAGCTTCGCCGTCAGTCAGCTGCTTGTATCCTTCTGTTTTGATCCCGGCGTCAATCACTCCGCTGATCTTTACGTCGTTAAGATACAGCTGTTTGTTGTCGTCTATCCTTAATTTCATGAAACGTGCGTCGCTCATTACATCCCCTCCTTTTTGTATATTTTATCCCAGGGTTTCTATTTCTTCAACGTGCATGTTTTGCCAAAAGATGCGTTTTTAACGCACAAATGCGTTAATTATGCGTTAAGTGTGCATTTCTAAGTAAAAAAAATCCCGCCAGGCCTACTGCGAATAGGCCTGGCGGGACTTATCTCCCGGAGGAGCTCGTATGGTGTCTTTATTATAACCCTCCGGTGTCTGAAAATCTACCGGAGGTTTTTCTATGTCAGAAAATGCCGTGGTCTATGCCCGCTACTCCTCCAGGCGTCAGCAGGAACAGTCCATCGAAGGACAGCTGGCCGCTGCCAAAAAGTATGCCGACGGAAAAGGCTATACCATCATCGCAGAATACTGTGACCGGGCGAAGACCGGCAGGAACGACCGCAGGGCCGAATTCCAGCGGATGCTCTCGGACTGCACAAAGAGGAAGTTCTCTGTCATCATCGTCTGGAAGGTGGACCGCTTTGGCCGGAACCGCTACGAGATCGCCATGAACAAAGCCAGGGCGAAGAAGTACGGTGTCCGTGTCGAGTATGTCGCAGAGAACATCTCGCCCGGCCCTGAAGGAGTCATCCTGGAATCAGTCCTGGAGGGCCTCGCGGAGTACTACAGCCTGCAGCTCTCCCAGAACGTCTCGAGGGGAAAGCTGGAATCCGCAAAGAAACATCATGTGATCGGTGGGTTCCTTCCCTACGGATTCAGGGCGGCCTCGGATAAAAGCTATGAGCTGGATCCTGATCAGGCACCGATCGCGCGGCAGATCTTCGCGAAATACGCTGCAGGTGAGACTGTCTCTCAGCTCCTGATATGGCTCGACGAGTCCGGGATCCGGAATGCCCGTGGGACCAAATTCACAAAGACGACTCTTCCGAGGATGTTGAAGGACGAGAGATACATCGGCACCTACACCTTCAAAGACATCATCCGGGATGAGGACGCCATTCCCGCTATCGTCGACAAGAAAACTTTTCAGAAGGTTCAGATCATGTTGAAGAAGAATAAACGGATGCCCTCCCATGCATGGGATTATACGGAATACCTTCTCACTGGAAAACTCTTTTGCGGCCACTGTGGTTCCATGATGGCCGGTATGAGCGGATTTGGGAAACTTGGAACCAAATATGGATACTACGTCTGTTCTGACCGGCGGCATGGAGGCTCCTGCAAAAAGAAGAACGTCCGGCAGGACTGGATCGAGCCTCTGGTGATCGAGGAGACCATGAAGCTCCTGCAGGACGAAGATCTCTTCCAGCAAATCGTGGACGCCGCCTGGAGCTTCTACCAGGAGGAGGCCGCTGCCAACGAGGAGATAGATGCCATGGCCTCAGAGCTCCATGATGTGGAGAAGGGGATCTCCAATCTGGTCAAGGCCATGGAGGCCGGTGCCATCTCCGACGCCCTGGTCTCGAGGCTTCAGGACCTGGAGGACCAGAAGGCGGGACTTGAGAAGGCGATCGCACAGGCCGAGCTGGAGGCAGGCCCGGAGCTCACCAGAGACCACATTGAGTTTTTCCTCTTCAAATTCCGCGAGAAGGATCCGGAGAAGGAAGAGGACCGGAAAGCCCTCATCGATACCTTCGTCAACTCCATCTACCTCTACGACGACAAGATGACCATGACTTTCAATTACCGGCCCGGCGGGACCGGTGAAATGAAGCAAATCACCCTGTCAGATCTTAACGACGGTGTTCGCCTGTCTACCCGCCTATTCCACGCAGACGCCGCGTTCGAACATTACGTTCGTACGCGGTGTTTTTTTGTTCATAAGTATGCGGCTGTAAGTGAAGGGGGCGAAGTGAAGGGGATGTAGCAGAAGTAAAGGGGACATGTCTTGAGGGCAAACCGCTCGTTGTACTGGTGGTTCCAGATGAGCCTGGTCAGGATGGATTTGATCTTCTCCTGGTTGCCTTTTGTGCCGATCGACAGTGAGTTGTCGACCAGGATCAGGGTCTTGGGCGCCAGTCCCTCGCCGTCGATCAGGCGGCCGGCCTCGGCGACCTCGACCTGCTCGGCGCCGATATAGACCTCGGCGGACTTGACTTTCCCGGGGATCCCGCGCACAAACCATGTGATGCAGGGGTTCTCCGCAAAGGTATCGATTTCCGCGACAGCAGGTTCTGTCGAGTCGGAGCCGGCAGATGGAGCAGCCCCGGAAGCGGGGCTTGTGCCTGCGGGCGCGGACGTATCAGACCCCGGGCTCAGCAGGTCTCCGATCGTCGCCCGGACCTGACGGACCTGCAGATATCGATGGCCGCGGGACGGACTCCGGTGCGGCGCAGGTACCAGAACAGGCGGTCCATCCTGCGAAGGATCGTCTCATCGTCAGGAAGTGGCTCCTCCGGTATGACCTGAGAAATATAGAGCCAGTACCTTCCCTGGTCCTCCACAGCATCGACGATCCTGGTCGCCAGGATCCTGAGCGGATGATTGCGATCATCTGTAAAGGACCGGTAGGCCTCCTCTGTGATCTTGATCCTCTTTGGCTCGCCGGTGGACATGGTGTTGTCCCAGCAGAAATAGTCCAGGTCGACGTCCATCTTCACAGGACATCGTTCCGCACCGGTTTTCAGGGTTTACCCGACAAGTCTGCCATTCCTGTCCACCGTGATCTTGGAATCACAGTAGGGGCAGATCCGGCTCATTCCGTAGGGGACCGTGATGTTGGCACCGCAGTTGGGGCACTTGATGCCGACAGAGGAGACATTGACATTGGGATTGAAATCCGGATTCAACAGATCCTCTTCGCGCTCAATGTGCATGTCGGAGACAGACCCGGGCTCCAGGGCCGCCTTGCCGTCATAGAGGCGGATGGTCACGGTGCTGCCCAGGGGATATTTGCCACGGTCCGCTTCCCCCGTGTTGACGACGGCCTCGCATATCTCACCCCTACGGAAATAGCGGACGACGAGGGCGACGGCAGGTGCGCCGTTGATCGTGACCCGGGTGTCGGGCCGGTGATCCAGAATCTTGCCCAGATAGGCGGAGCCCTTTTCCATCACCTTTTTGTCCTGACTTTCCATGCGGAATCCGATCACTGCAAAAAAGCCGCCGATTCCGCAGAACATGACCAGGAACATGACTCCCATGAAGAAGGCCGGCGCCCCCGCGCCGCCGAAACCGCCCGCCAGGGCGCCGATCCCGACGATCGCTCCGATCACGACAAAGAGGATTCCGATAAACTTGAAAATCGTTGTTGCCTTCATCTTTTCTTCCCTTTCTCACCCCTTATTCCTGTCTTACCGGTGCCGGTAAGACGGGCGCCTAAGCCTTACCGCAGGAGCTGTCAGAACAGCTCGACATCCCGGTCAAATATGATCCTGTCTGTGTATTTTGCCAGGCGGGGATCCCGCAGATAGGCCCGCGCTTCCTCTTCGCGCTCCCAGTAATGCATGGGAAATACATACGGCGCGCCGAGAATGTCCATAAAGGCGGCGATACATCTGGGGGCATGCTCCTCCAGACGGGGGTCCAGCGGAACAAAGGCGACGTCGATCAGATCCTCCTTCCGTCCATGGTCCTGGTGAAGGCCGGCGCCCTCCCCTATCTGCGCGGGCTCATGCCGGTACATATCCGCAAGGATCTGCATCTGTTCGCAGCATTTGTGCTCCGAGGCGATATTGTCCTCCATGGGCTCATCGTTCCAGTACCAGACGTTGAGGTCTCCCGCATGGTAGATTCTTCTGCCCTCTGTCTCAACGCAGAAGGCCACGCCCATATCCGTCGATTCGAGCGTGTGTAAGCGGATGGCGGCGTCCTCCCCCGGGCTGCCGGGATCAGACTCTCCCTCCTCCCGGCTGCCGTAATTCCATCTCTCCAGGCTGCAGTGGCGGATGATCCTGCCGTCGATCTCGTAGCACATCTGCGGGGCAACGATCACGATCCTGGCCTCCGGATGATGATTGGCATCTTCGATCCCTTCATCCAGGATATAAATGACCTCCGGGTGGTCGATCTGCAGCTCCCAGATCCGGGGGCTGTAATGATCCGCGTGCGCATGGGAGCAGAACACGTACAGGCGTCTGTCCCTTGGAATCTGGGGAAGGTCCCCGGTATACCAGTCAAAGAGCAGGGCGCTGTGCCGTGTGATCACAAGGAATCCGCTGTGAAAAATGTGGTGGATGCGCATATTCACTCCTTTCCTCTGTACGGTCGCACTGCGGGAGCTTCTTTTAAAGCTTGTCGGAACGCTTCGTGCTTATTCGAATACGTCGAACAGACTGATCTGGTTGGTCTCCGGCAGGTCGCCCAGAAGACCGAGCTCGTGCATCTTTTCAATGACCGTTTTTGGAACCTTGGTGCGGTTCCAGAAGTCATCGCGAGAGATAAAGGGACCGGCTTTTCTGGCCTCGACGACGGCGTCCGCCGCCTTCTCTCCCATGCCGTCGATGCTCTTGAGGCTGGGCATGATCTTCCCGTCCACGATGGAGCACAGGCGCGACTGGGCCTGATAGATGTCAATGGGGACGAACTCGATGCCGCGGGCGTACATCTCGCGGACCACGAGGCAGTCGTCCAGGGTGGTCTGTTCCTTGGGCGTCAGGGTGTCCTTTCTGCGCTGGTAGTCGTCCATGACCGCCAGCAGGTGGTCCTGGCCCCGGCACATGATCTCATAGGAGAAGGCCGACGCGCGGATACTGTAGTAGGCGGCATAGTAGGCCAGGGGGTAATGGACCTTGCAGTAGGCAATGCGGAGGGCCATCATGACATAGGCCGCGGCGTGGGCGCGCGGGAACATGTATTTGATCTTGAGGCAGGAGTCGATGTACCACTCCGGCACATGCGCCGCCCGCATGGCATCCTTCATCTCCGGGGTCAGGCCCTTGCCCTTGCGGACGGACTCCATGGTCTTGAAGGACAGAGACTTGTCCATACCCTGGGCGATCAGGTAGGACATGATGTCGTCGCGGGTACAGATGGCGGTTGACAGGACCGCCTTGCCCTCCTGGATCAGGGTCTGGGCGTTTCCCAGCCAGACATCGGTGCCGTGAGACAGGCCGGAGATGCGGACCAGCTCCGACATGGTGGTCGGCCTGGTGTCGTCCAGCATGCCGATGACGAACTTGGTGCCGAATTCCGGAATTCCCAGGGATCCGACATCGATGCCGCCGTTCTGCTCCGTGGTGATGCCCAGCGACTCCGTGCTGGAGAAAAGCTTCATGACCTCCGGGTCATCGAGGGGGATCTCTGTCGGGTCGAGCCCGGTCAGATCCTGCAGCATGCGGATCATGGTCGGATCATCGTGTCCCAGAATATCCAGCTTGAGCAGGTTGTGGTCGATGGAATGGTAGTCAAAATGGGTCGTGACGATGTCGGTCGTCATATCGTTGGCGGGGTGCTGGACAGGGGTGAAAGTATTGATGTTCTCCCCCATGGGCAGGACGACGATACCGCCCGGGTGCTGGCCGGTGCTCCGCCGGATCCCGGTGCAGCCCGCCAGCAGGCGCTCGATCTCGCAGTTGCGCTTGGCGATCCCCTTATTTTCAAAATAGTGTTTCACGTAGCCGTAGGCGGTCTTGTCCGCCACGGTCGCGATGGTCCCGGCCTTGAAGGTCTGTTCATGGCCAAAAATGACCTTGGTGTAGGCGTGGGCCTTGGACTGGTACTCGCCGGAGAAATTGAGGTCGATATCCGGCTCCTTGTCGCCCTTAAAGCCCAGGAAAGTCTCAAAGGGGATGTCAAAGCCGTCCTTTTTGAGCTCCTGACCGCAGTGCGGGCACTTCATGCGGGGCATGTCGATCCCGCACTTGCCCTGGTAGGACTTCACCAGGTCGGAGTCAAAATCCGTATAGTGACAGTTGGTGCAGTAGTAATGCGGGGGGAGGGGATTGACCTCCGTGATCCCCGACATGGTGGCGGCAAAGGAGGATCCGACCGACCCTCTGGAGCCGACCAGGTAGCCGTCCTCCACGGATTTCCAGACCAGCTTCTGGGCGATGATGTACATGACCGAGTAGCCGTTGGAAATGATGGACTTGAGCTCTCGTTCCAGCCGTTCCTCGACGATCTCCGGGAGGGGATCTCCGTACATGCTGTGCGCCTTGTCGTAGCAGATCTTTCTGAGCATCTCATCGCTGTGCGGAATGACCGGCGGGCACTTGTCTGGCCGGACCGGCGAGATGGCGTCGATCATGTCCGCGATCATACGGGGATTGTCGATGACGACCTCCCTGGCCTTCTGGGCGCCCAGATAGGAAAACTCCTCCAGCATCTCATTGGTGGTGTGCAGGAAGAGGGGCGCGGGGTCTTCGTCGGACATGCCCATCCCCTCCTGGATGATGGACCGGTAGATCTCGTCCTCCGGGTCCATGAAGTGGACATCCCCAGTGGCTACGACCGGCTTGCCGGCCTGCGCGCCCAGGCGGACGATGGTCCGGTTGAGGTTCAGCAGATCCTCTTCCGTCCGGATCTGGGGGTATTTGTCCTGCATCTTCGGGGACTCCAGAAGGAAGCGGTTGTTGTCCCTTGGCTGGATCTCCAGATAGTCATAGAAATCCACGATGCCCGCCAGGACCTCATCCGACCGCTCCTCTAGAACGGCCTCCATGAGCTCACCCATGACACAGGCACTGCCCACCAGGATGCCCTCCCGGTATTTCATGAGCAGGCTTTTGGGAATCCTGGGCTTTTTAAAAAAGTAGGTCAGGTGGGATTCGCTGACCATGGTATACAGATTGGTGCGCCCGGTCGTGTTTTTGGCCAGGAGGATGCAGTGGTGGGTCCGCAGTCGCTTGATCGTCTCCGGCGTCGGGGCACAGAAATCGTCGATCTCACGCAGGGACCTGGCATTCTGCTGGTCCAGCAGGGGGAGCATCTTCATAAAGATCCCCGCCGTGCACTCCGCGTCGTCGACAGCCCTGTGGTGGTTGTCCAGGGAGACGTTCAGAAGCTTTGCGACTGCGTCCAGGGTATATTTGGCATGCCCGGGCAGAAGGGCGCGGGCCATGCCCAGTGTATCCAGAGTCGTGTATCTGCAGGGCAGGCCCAGCCTCTTTGCGTTTTCGCGGACAAAGCCGATGTCAAAGCCGACATTGTGGCCCACCAGGATACAGCCCTCGCAGAAGCGCAGGAAAAAGGGCAGGACCAGGTCGATGGTCTTGGCGCCCACGACCATGCTGTCGCTGATCCCGGTCAGCTGCTGGATCCGGTAGGGAATGGGCTCCTCCGGATTGACAAACTGGGAAAAACGGTCACGGATCTGGCCGTTCACGATCTTGACCGCGCCGAATTCGATGATCTTGTTCTTTTCCGGTGAAAAACCGGTCGTCTCCAGATCAAAGACCACCACCGGCCGCTCGGACACAGCCGAATCCAGGTCCTCGCCCTCGACAGGGACGACACTGTGGGTCAGGTCATCGACCAGGTAGCACTCCACTCCGTAGAGCACCTTGAAAAAGTCCTGGCTGTCGATGGGGGGCTCACCGGCTTCCTTGCGCTTTTTGTTGGCGGATTTGAGCAGGTCCTCGCGGACATGTCCCGCGTCGGGGAAGGCCTGGATATTGCCGTGGTCCGTGATCGCGATGGCGGGCATTCCCCACTCATAGGCCCGCTTGACCAGGTCTTTGCACTCGGAAACCCCGTCCATATCGCTCATCTTTGTGTGGCAGTGGAGCTCGATCCGTTTGACGGGCGCGTCATCCACCCTCTTGGACTGGAAGGAGGGGATCTTCATGATGCCCTGGATGGAGGAGATAATGACCTCCTTGTCGAAGGTATCCATGACGGCCGCGCCGCGAACCTTGACCCAGGCGCCCTTGCCCAGGTCCGCCAGGAGCTCATCCGCCTTGTCGGTCGGTACAAAGAGTTTGCAGTAGATGGAATCCGTGAAATCCGTCAGTGAAAACTTGACGATGGTCTTGTCATTTCTGATATCCCGGCGGTCATTGGCCAGGATCTTGCCGCGCACGACCACCTCGCCGATCTCGCCCACGACATCCGCGATCCGGATCGCGTCCGCCGCGACCTCGCGGCCGAAGATGACATCCGGATGCGAGGACCTCTTAAGCGAATAGCCGCGTTCTGCGCCCTTTCTGCCGCGGTTTCCCCTGGATTGGAAATCCGGCTTTCCGTGGCTGCGGTCTGCTCCGTATCCGCTGTTCCCATTCCCGCTGCCGAAGCCTTTTCGTGTACTTCCGCCGCTGCGGGTGCCGGGATCTGCCGAGGCTCCGTTGTCCTGCGCCGCGGTGCCGGCTGCTTTCCCCCGGCCCTGCGCCGCCGGTCTGTCGTAACCGGGAAGGTCCTGACCTGCCGCCCGGTCTTCCCCGGCTCTTTCACGCCAGGATTCCCGCGCACCGGTCTTTTCGACATTCTCTGCGCTCTGCATCTGCGCCAGTACGGATTCTCCTGACATCCAGGGGCTGCCCGTATGGCCTCCGGGAAGACCTGTGCCCTTGGCAGAATCCTCTTCCCCGTTCATGGAGGCGTCCAGAGTCACTGTGACCGTCGCAGGAACACCGCACCTGTCGCGGAAGATCCGGTTGAGAGACTCCTCCAGCCTGGCCTGCAGACTCCTGCTGATACAGCTGTCCTTCATGCAGATATCGATCCGGCCGTCGTCCCCGTACGTGATCCTGGCGTCGCGGAAAAAGACGCCCATGACAGGCGAATAAGAGGAAATCTCACAGCAGATCGAATCGCTGTAGGCCTCCATCAGCTTTCGGGGCGTATACTGCGAGGACAGGTTATAGTGCTCCTCAAAATAGACCTGGACCCTGCGGCCCTCAAAGAGCTGCTCCTCCATCTCCCGCTGCATGCGGAAGACCCTCTTCTTGTGGATCAGATGATCGGAACGCAGGCAGACCTTGAGCCGCGTGCGCTCCCGGTTGGCCGCCAGGCGCTCCACCTGTGTATCCGTAAAATAATCCTGCAGATCTCTCCGGACCTTTAATTTTGGAAAAACATCAAAAAAGGGTTTGGACATACCGTTCACTCTTTATTTCCAGTGATCAAGTTCTTCTTTCAGTGCGCCCAGAAGCTCACTCTCCGGCATCTTGCGCACGATCTCTCCGTGTTTGATGAGGAGTCCCTCGCCGATCCCGCCGGCGATGCCCAGGTCTGCCTCCCTGGCCTCGCCCGGTCCGTTGACCGCGCAGCCCATGACGGCGACCTTGATATCGAGATCATAGCCCTGGACCAGGGTCTCCACCTGGTTGGCGAGGCCGACCAGGTCGATCTTTGTCCGGCCGCAGGTCGGGCAGGAGACCACGTCGATGCCGCCCCTGCGCAGGCCCAGTGTCCGCAGGATCATCCGGGCGGACTTAATCTCCTCCACAGGGTCTCCGGTCAGGGACACGCGGATCGTGTCGCCTATGCCCTGGTAGAGGATGATCCCCAGGCCGACAGCGGACTTGATGTTGCCGCTGTAGAGGGTCCCGGCCTCCGTGATGCCGACATGGAGCGGGTAGGACGTCTGCTGCGCCAACAGCTCATGGGCGCGGGCACACATGAGGACATCCGAGGACTTGATGCTGATGACGATCTGATCGTAGTCACAGTCCTCGACCATCTTCACTTTGTCCAGGGCACTCTCCACCAGGCCTTCGGCGGTCACCCCGCCGTATTTCGCGACCAGGTCCCTTTCCAGCGATCCGCTGTTGACGCCGACCCGGATGGGGATCTGCCGCTCCTTCGCGCATCGCACGACCGCTTCGATCTTCTCTCTTCCGCCGATGTTGCCGGGATTGATCCGGATCTTGTCAGCCCCGTTCTCCATGGCCAGGATTGCCATCCGGTAGTCAAAATGGATGTCCGCCACCAGTGGAATGTGGATTCTCCTGCGGATCTGACCGATCGCCTCTGCTGCAGCCTCTGTCGGGCAGGTGCAGCGGATGATCTCGCACCCCGCTTCCTCCAGACGCAGGATCTGCGCGACGGTCGCCTCCACATCCTCCGTGGGTGTATTGGTCATCGACTGGATCAGGACGGGATTTCCCCCGCCGATCACCCGGTCGCCGATGCGGACTGTTTTAGTATGGTCACGATATGTCATGGAAGTCACTGACTCCTTTCCTGTATTTAAGAAACACTATATATAAAAACCAGAATTCATCTGCAGAACCAGCAGGACAGCCTCTTGATCCCCGTGCCCTTCAGAGTCCTGCCTGTCAGCGGAAAAAGCGCGAGATATCATTGAAGAGCACCATGATCATCACGAACATGAGCAAGGCGAAGCCGGCCAGGTGGACCATGCCCTCCTTCTCCGGCGGGACCGGCTTTCCCCGTACCAGCTCGAGCAGCAGAAAGAGCAGGCGCCCGCCGTCCAGCGCCGGCAGGGGCAGGAGGTTGATCACGCCCAGATTGACGGTCAGGAGCGTCGAGAGGCTCAGGAAGGTCAACAGGACCGCGGCGGGCCCGTATGGCGCCGTCTGGGTATAGGTGTCGTCCACGACCTTGACCACGCCGACGGGGCCTGAAACGTCATCCGGTGAAAAATGCCCCCGGAAGATCAGTCCGATCGATTTGACCGTGGCCTTGAGCCAGTACCCGGTCTCGTAGAAGCCGTAGCGGAAGACCTGGAAGGGGTTGCACTTCAGATACTCCCCCGACCCGCGGATCCCGATATAGTAGCGGTTGTCCGTCTCGTCGAATCTGGGGACGAGATCGACGGTCTGCTTCTGTCCGTCCCGCTCAAGAGTGATGTGCAGGGGCTCGCCGTAGTTCATGATGGAGATGAGGGTGATCTCCCGATAGATATGGATGCGCTCGCCGTTGATCGACCTGATCACATCCCCCGCCTCCAGGCCCGCCTCGGCTGCCGCGGAGTCCGGGATCACCTCCTGGATCACCGGAAGGTCCGTGCCCGTGAAAGCGACCAGCACGATCGAGAACAGCAGGCCCAGCAGGAAATTGGCCATGGGCCCTGCCACAACCGCCGCGATCCGGGCGCCGACCGGCGCGTTGGGAAAGGAATGCTCGTCGAGGGCATGCACAGGGCTTTCGTCCTGTCCGGCCTCCGTCTCCACAGCCTCCTCTTCATCGAGTCCGTCCATCCCGTCAAACAGGCAGGCACCGCCGATGGGCAGAAGCCGGATACAGAGGTCCGTCTCCTTTCCTTTTTTCCTGTACAGAACGGGTCCCATGCCGATGTCAAATTCAACGACCCGGATGCCGTTCCTCCGGGCGATGGCAAAATGGCCGAACTCATGCGAGATCACGATGACGCTGAAGATGACCAGAAATATCAAAATGCTGATGATCATAGCAGAGTTACACTCCCAGAATACTGTTCAGCTGCATGGGCTGACGACGAGTCAGAAACGCCGGATTCTGACATGCAGGATGAACAGATTGTTTTGCTGCAGCTTTTTAAAACCTGTTCAGCAGGATACAGGCCAGATAATAGATCACAGGCGCTGTGAACAGCACACTGTCGAAGCGGTCCATGATCCCGCCGTGTCCGGGGATCAGTTTTCCGTAATCCTTGATGCCGTGGTTCCTTTTGATCGCGGAGGCCCCCAGATCACCCGTCTGGCTGATGATGCTGCCGAAGATGCCGATGATCAGGAAGAGGACCATGACATCCGCGGCCGGGTCAAAGCGCCGCAGGACAAGCGCGAGCAGGCAGCTGACAGTGGCAGAGCCGATCACGCCGCCGATGGCGCCCTCGATGGTCTTCTTGGGGCTCAGGACAGGGGCCAGCTTGTGGCGTCCCACCGCCATGCCGGCGGCAAGCGCGCAGACGTCGCTGACTGATGAGCAGACGAAGATCATCAGATACAGGAAAAAGCCGTGCGGCAGGAGCCTGGTCCGGCAGATATAGGACATCAGGACCGGTACATAAATAAAGGCAAAGACCGCGCCCGTGGCCTGCTGGGACCTTCTGCGGGGAAATGTGTAGACATAGACGGCCATGGTCAGGAGAACATCCAGGGCCAGGACCAGAAGGGTCCAGAAATCCGCGGCCGCCGTCATGCCGGGCAGGTCAATGCGGCCGTATCTCCACTCGATATACATCTGTCCGGCGTAATAGACGATGGACAGGACCATGCCGGGGACCGCGATGAGGTCGGGGAGTCTGCTGCCGGATGCCGGACGGCTGTCCTTCCTGTTCTTTCCTGTCTTTGCGGTGCCGGCCTGCTTCCCGCGGCTGCAGACCACCGCCGTCAGCTCCAGGTAACCGATCACGCTGCAGGCCATCAGGATCATGGTGAGCGGATAAGAGCCGAAAAAGCCCAGTCCGACCAGGCCGACGGCCAGAATGACGCCGCTGATTATCCTCTCTCTCATTTCAGACCTCCGTATCTGCGTTCGCGGTGGTTGAATGCGTCAATGGCTCTCTCCAGCTCCTCCCTGTCAAATTCGGGCCATGCCTTGTCCGTGAAATAAAATTCCGAATAGGCGAGCTGCCAGAGCAGGAAATTGGAGATCCGCTGTTCTCCGCAGGTGCGAATCAGGAGATCCGGATCCGGGATCCCGGCTGTATCCAGGCATCCTCCGATCACATCGTCGTCGATCCTGTCCGGGTCCTGCAGCAGCCCCTGCTGCGCCGCTCTGCGCACAGCCCGCACGATCTCGTCTCTGCCGCCGTAATTGATGGCGATCTGGAAACCGATCCCGGTATTGGCTGCGGTCTCCCGTTCCAGGACCTCGATGGATTCCTGCAGGTCCTCCGCCAGGACGGACTTGTCCCCGATGACGCGGACGCGCACATTGTTCTTCGCGCACTTGGCCAGACTGGACTTCATATATCTGCGCAGCAGATTCATCAGGGCCTTTACTTCCGTCTCGGGGCGGGACCAGTTCTCGGTGGAGAAGGCATAGACCGTCAGATACTGGATCCCGATCTCATCGGCATCCTCCAGGATCTGTTCGACCACCTTCGCCCCCTGCGTGTGCCCGAATGTGCGCGGCATACCGCGGCGCTTCGCCCACCGGCCGTTGCCGTCCATAATAATGGCAACATGGACAGGAATCTTCCTGTCCTGCGTAGCATTTCTATCTTTCATGTTAATACCGTTATTCCTGGTCTTTTTATATAGTGCAACAACCCGCAGCAGGTCTGCGGCTCCATCTACCGTGGCCGCAAGCCTCCTGCGGGTTTCCCCTGCAAAGCTATTCTGTTCAGTAAGGATCAGACCGTCATGATCTCCTTGGTCTTCTCCTCGATCGCCTTGTCGATCTTCTTGACATATTTTTCAGTCACCTTGCCCAGGTCATCCTGCAGCTCGGCGACGACATCTTCAGAGACATCCTCACTCTTTTTGAGCTTCTTAAATGTCTCATTGCCGTCGCGGCGGATATTGCGGAGAGCGACCTTGGCCTCCTCGCCCATCTTCTTGACATCCTTGGAGAGCTGTTTGCGGCGCTCGCCGGTCAGCTCAGGGAAAACGAGGCGGATGGAACTGCCGTCATTGGTCGGATTGATGCCGATATCAGAAGCAGAGATCGCGCGGCTGATCTCCTTGAGCATCTTCTTTTCCCAGGGAGAGATCTGGATGATCCTGGCCTCAGGAACGGAGACGTTGGCCAGCTGCTGGATCGGTGTGGGCGTTCCATAGTAGTCGACGCGGATCTTGTCGAGGACATGCGGGTTGGCGCGTCCCGCGCGGACAGCCTGCAGATCGCTCTCCAGATGTGACAAGGTTTTTTCCATCTTCTGCTCATACGGCTGGATTCTTTCGCTGCTCATAATGATTCCCCTTTCTGATGCATCTTACATATAATGGTTCACGGTCCCGCCCCTGCACAGGGCAGGATCTCAGAAATGACCGGACTGTGCGCCGCATGTTCATCGGCGGACCGCAGTCCGTTGATTACAGCTCTTAAAGCAATGATCCCGCGTTTATGCGGTAATCGTTGTTCCGTCAAAATCCCCGGAGGCAGCCCGCACGATACTGCGCTCCGCCTGCAGGGCAAAAATCCGCATTTCCATGCCGTTCTCGCCGGCCAGGACAGAGGATGTCATGTCGACTGCCTGGAGCCCCCGCTCGACGACCTCCGCGTAGGTCAGATGGTCAAACCGCTTCGCGTCCGGATTCTTCGCCGGGTCGCTGTCGTAGACACCGTCTACATTCTTGGCCATGAGGATCATGTCCGCGCCGACCTCGACAGCCCGCAGGACAATGCCCGTATCCGTTGAAAAATAGGGATGACCGGTACCGCCGGCAAAGAATACAACGGTTCCCTCCTCCATGTACTGCACGGCGCGGTCCACGGAGAACAGTTCTGTGAAGGATCCGCATACAAACGGTGTCATGATCTGTGTGGACAGCCCCGCCCCGCGGAAGATTTCCGACACATACAGGCAGTTCATGACCGTGGCCAGCATGCCGATCTGGTCGGATTTAACGCGGGCGATCTCATTGCCTGTGCGCCCCCGCCAGATATTGCCGCCGCCGGTGACCACGCCGATCTGGTGGCCGGCGTCACGGAGCTCCCTGACCTGGGCCGCGATCCCGGCGATCACGCTCTCGTCATAGAGCTTGACAGCGCCCTTTTCATTGCGAAGGCTCTTGCCGTCCAGTTCGCCTGCCAGCGCTTCACCGGAGAGTTTCAGAATGATCCTGCTCATAAATCAGTCCTCTTTTCGTATGTTGTGTTTTAAAAGAATCTCCTGACTCCGCTTATCAGTATATCATTGATGCGGGAACACTGACAAGCTGTTACTGTTTTCAGGAATTCGATTTCTGCGAGGCGCGTTTGCGAAGGCGCGCATCCAGGATCTTTTTGCGCAGGCGCAGATGGTGGGGCGTGACCTCCAGAAGCTCATCCGTGTCAATGTATTCGATGGCCTGCTCCAGGCTCATGATCTTGGGCGGAACCAGGCGGAGCGCCTCGTCCGCGCTGGACGACCGGGTGTTGGTCAGGTGCTTGGTCTTGCAGACATTGACATCGATGTCCACCGACTTGCTGCTCTGTCCGACGATCATACCCGTGTAGACCTCCTCGCCGGGTCCGATGAACATCTGGCCGCGGTCCTGGGCCCCGAAAAGTCCGTAGGCGACCGCCGTACCCGCCTCAAAGGCGATCAGGGATCCGGTCTTGCGGTAGTTGATCTCACCCTTGTAGGGGGCATAGCTGTCAAAGATGGTGTTCATGATGCCGTTGCCCTTGGTGTCGGTCATGAAGTCACCCCGGTAGCCGATGAGGCCGCGGGAGGGGATCATGAAGGTCAGCCTGGTATAATTTCCCTGGATGGCGTTCATATTGACCAGCTCGCCCTTGCGCTCGCCCAGCTTTTGGATGACGTTGCCGGCAAACTCCTCGGGCACATCAATGATGCACTCCTCGATGGGCTCCAGCTTGTGTCCCTTCTCATCATAGTGGTAGATGACCTCCGCCTTGCTGACGGAGAACTCGTAGCCCTCGCGGCGCATGGTCTCGATCAGGACCGACAGATGGAGCTCGCCGCGGCCGGACACCTTGAAGGACTCAGTCGTGTCCGTGTCCTCGACGCGGAGCGACACGTCCGTGTTGAGCTCGCGGTAGAGGCGGTCCCGGATGTGGCGGCTGGTGACATATTTACCGTCCTTGCCCGCCAGGGGGGAGTCGTTGACGTTGAAGGTCATGGAAATCGTGGGCTCAGAGATCTTCTGGAAGGGGATGGCCTCCGGATGATCGGGCGCACAGAGGGTATCGCCGATGTGCAGATCATCAATGCCGGAGACCGCAACGATAGCGCCGATCCCGGCCTCCTGGACTTCGACCCGGCGCAGGCCCTCAAACTCATAGAGTTTGCTGACCTTGACCTTGCGGTGGACGTCCGGATTGTGGTGGTTGACGATCACGCACTCCTGGTTTACGCGCAGGGTTCCGTTGTCGATCTTGCCAACGCCGATCCGGCCGATATATTCATTATAATCGATGGTGCTGATCAGCATCTGGGTTCCCGCCTCGGGGTCGCCCTCCGGCGCGGGGATATAGTCGATGATGGTCTCGAAGAGGGGCTTCATGCTGACGCCGGGGCTCCCCAGATCCAGAGTCGCGATCCCGCTCTTTGCGGACGCGAACACGAAGGGGCAGTCGATCTGCTCATCGCTGGCACCCAGATCCATCAGCAGCTCCAGCACTTCGTCGATGACCTGGGTAGGACGCGCGCCGGGACGGTCGATCTTGTTGATGCAGACAATGACCGGCAGATCCAGGGCCATGGCCTTGGACAGAACAAATCTCGTCTGCGGCATGGGACCCTCAAAGGCATCGACGACCAGGATGACGCCGTTGACCATCTTGAGGACGCGCTCCACCTCGCCGCCGAAATCTGCGTGGCCGGGAGTATCGACAATATTGATCTTGATTCCCTTATAATTGACAGCGGTGTTTTTGGACAGGATGGTGATCCCGCGCTCGCGCTCCAGATCGTTGGAATCCATGACGCGCTCCTGGACCGCCTGGTTTTCACGGAACACACCGCTCTGCTTCAAAAGCCCGTCGACCAGGGTCGTCTTGCCGTGGTCGACGTGGGCGATAATTGCTACATTTCTGACATCTTCTCTCTTCTGCTTCATAACTGCCTTTCCGCCGCGGCCTCTGCCGCTTTTCATCTTCATGTCTGAATAAAATAAGGATGTAAAAAACATCAATCGCTAAAGTATAGCATTGAATAGGGAAGGACGCAACTGCGGGTTTATCGAGGAGGGACGGACTTGCGGCTGCACCTCTCTGCTCGTTCAGGAGTTCGTCGTCAAGATGTACTAAGGCTTGCTTATGCTCAGAGCAGGCCGGTCCA
>CACZIO010000033.1 GCA_902781215.1 uncultured Lachnospiraceae bacterium | reverse complement strand
CGATATCTGCGGCAGAGGCGCTTTCTTTGGAAATCAGGTCAGCCATTCACATAGAAGATCTAATAAAGTCTGGCACGCGAACGTTCAGAGAATTGCTGTGAAGACTGCCGGCGGCAGCAAGAAGATTCATGTCTGCACCAGATGCATGCGTTCCGGCAAGGTCGAGCGCGCATAATCCGCATCAGCATACGTGTACATACACAGGAAATGACAGCCCGGGTCATCCGACCCGGGTTGTTTTGCGCGAAGCAATGAGCCATGCGCATGAAAAAGGCAGAGTCCCCGCGAGAGCTTGCTCGCAAAGGGGACTCTGCCCTTTTTCATGCATACGGCGAATGCCGCGACAGCGAGTGACTGAAAGTCACGAGCCTGTCGGCATGGCTCATTGCTTCTTTATGACATACAGCTGAATGCCGCGGCAGTGAGTGACTGAAAGTCACGAACCTGCCGCCATGGCTCATTGCCTTATTTTCACATACGGCGAATGCCGCGGCATTCTTACTCCTGTTTCTCCGGGAACGCGGTCCTGGCCGCCTCCTCGTCCGAGATCATATCCGTTCCGCGGGACCGGATCTTGTCGATCACTTCGGGGATCATGTCCATGATATGGGTCAGACTGGTCTGGTCCCTGACATTGACGACTTTGGTCATGTTGTTCTTGATCACGAGGACCGCCGACGGGATCATCTTCGCGGAGAAACCGCCCATACCGCCGTCCTTGCGGTCGGCGCCGTTGGATCCCGCACCGACGCCGATGCTGACATCCGAGAGGGGGATGATGATCGTATCGTCGACCTTGATCGGCTCGCCCACAACAGTTCTGGAGGTCAGAACGCCATTTGCTCCTTCCATCAGGGACTCCAGCACCTGGCTGAAGCTGTTCTGTCTGTTTCCGTTCACCTTCAGGCCGTTCCCGTTACCATTGCCGTTGCCATTGCCGTTCTTTTTCTCTTCCATTTCTGCCCTGTTATCCTTTCCTGTAGATCTTTGATCGTTACTGGTTCAGATCCGTCTGAAAACGTAACCATTTTTATATTTCTATACACAGCTGTTTAACTCAGCGTCGATTTTCCGGCCAGCATGCAGCCCGCAGTTTAAAGCAATGTTCTGAACGGACATACGCACTTATTCATGCCGCAGCATGGCTGCCGCCGGACTTTGTCTGCCCGGCCTTATGTCCGTTTCCATTTCCGTTTCCATTTGTGTGCCGGGACGCCGGCCCCCTCCGGAGTCTTCGAATCAGGCGGCGGACATCCCCGCTGAGGATGATGCGCAGGCCGCAGTATACGAAGGTAAACAGCCTGATCCTGCCTTCTCCCGCGCCCTGCAGGTCATAGCGGTAGAGGTCATACTCCGCGTCGATCCGGACATGCCCCGCTGTCACGGGGTAGAGGAAGCCCTGCGCGCTGTAGATGCCGGCGCTCCGGGCAGGGTCTCCCAGTCCCAGCACACCGGTGAGTCCCCATCTGGAGGGAAGGGTCTTCTCCGCGAGCTGCAGGAGCCGGTATGCCAGCACCGATTTTGCCCGCGCGGCGTACTCTGTCCCCAGGACGTACATGGCATCCTCAATCCGCCTGTGCACCCGCTCGATCCGGGTCAGCGCCTGTTCGATCCTTTCATCCAGGGACTTCTTTTCCTTTGCTACGGGAGGTTTTTCCTCTTCCTCCTTTTTTTCGCCGGAGCCCCGGTGCAGGATTTTTTCCAACGGGACCCGGAATCCCAGGACGCGGACCGAGAAGCTGAAACCGCCCTCCGGAGAAGCAGTCCCTCCCGCCGCCGCGGCGTGGACCAGTCCGAGGAGCCATTTGACATCCGCCCGGAAGTTCAGGTCCCTGTTCATGTCCAGATGCAGGATCTTTTCACTCCCCTCCGGATCGTTGACCTGTCCGGAAAAGGAGTAGCGGAAGGGCACGAACAGGACCAGGAGCAGCGCGGTCAGGAGCAGGGCAAGCACCGCGAGGACCACGATCCCCAGTATTTTCAGCAATGTCAGCAATATGGCCATCACCAGGAGCCCTCCATACGGGATGCCAGATACGCAGCGGCATCCCACTGCCTGGTCGCGTAAAAAGCATCCTCCGCGAGGCTGGCGACCAGCTCGATCGCATCACTTCTGCCCTCCGCGATCCCCACGATCAGCGGAGGATGCGCGCGGTACCAGCCTGTCTGGAGATTGGCACAGTGCATGATCTCCAGCTGCGGCTTTCCCTCGCCGTTTTTTGCAAGTACGAGCACATAAATCCTCAGGTGTCCCTTTCCCCGGACCAGGTCTCTGCGGACCTGCTTCGGATTGCGGACGCGGGGACTTATGTACAGATTTTTATAAAACTCCATCGATTGCCTCATAAGTCCGGAACACCGTCGCCGTCCAGATCCTCGTAGGCGCCGATATTCTGCATATTCACCGTCCGCCTGCGGAGCTTGGCCTCCTCGGAAGCCCGGTAGATAAAGTCCTTGATCTCCCTGGCGTGCCGGATATTTTTGAGCACGATCGTCCTGTTCGTCGCGTCCGATGTCGCGCAGATCACGGTCCCGAGGCCGAACAGCCTCTGCAGGAAGCTGATCCGCAGCTGGACATCGATCACACGGTACATATAGCAGTCATTTTCCATCGAGGAGAACAGGCCGGTCTTGATCTGGATATCATTCTCATAGAGAAGATAGGTGGTAAACGTAAAGGGAAGGCCCAGAAAGCCCCATCTCTTCTTCTCTTTGTAGACCAGCTTTCCCTGCCCCGCCATTGACCTGCGCTCCTGCGCGCGGACGTCCGCCGCGGTGTCGCGGGGCGTCCCCGAAGCACTGCGGGACTCGTTCGCTGCAGCAGCCTCTGTGCTGCTGTCTTTTTCTCTGATCATTCTCTTAACCCTTTCCAGTTATGCCGGAGAAGATACCGGCCGGCTGAATTTGCTCTTAATATCATACATCTATTTTTACATTCGGAAAAGTCTTTTCTTCGGGGACTCCGGCAGACTCCGCTTCGGAGTTATGGAGGACTATCCTTCAGTGCTCTGGTAGACTTCTCTCCATTGCTCCTGCCATCCTGACCGGGACACATGCCCTAAGTCGACCGCGGGTCGAGCCTCTTTTCGTTCTATAATGCCCGGGCGCAAAGGTTAGCATTTATTAACCACGCAGAAGTGTGATACTATATTTATGGATTTGAAATCCTCCGGAACCGGCAACAGACCTGTTTCAGTGAAAGATTTCTATTATTTTCTATACATCTGCTGCAGTTTTGTCCGGTTCCGACCCGAATCCATCCACTTTGTTTCAAACAAATGAATTGTGTTTCAAGTATTATCAAAGGAGGCAGCTATGGCACAGGATTATTATGCATCTCTCGGCAAAAACCTGATCGGTACGAAGACCTTCGACAACCTGATGGCGGCATTCGCCGGCGAGTCCCAGGCAAGGAACAAGTACACCTACTTTGCTTCCAAGGCCAAAAAGGACGGCTACGAGCAGATCGCCAAGATCTTCCTGCAGACCGCTGACAATGAGAAAGAGCACGCCAAGATCTGGTACAAGATCCTGGAGGGTGTCCACAGCACCGTCGACAATCTCGAGATCGCCGCGGACGGCGAAGCCGAGGAGTGGCAGGAAATGTATCCCGGCTTCGCGAAGGAAGCCCGCGAGGAGGGCTTCAATGAGATCGCGGACCTGTTTGAGATGGTCGCCGCGATCGAGAAGGAGCACGAGGCCCGCTATCGCAAGCTGATTGAAAACATCAAGGGCGGTCTGGTCTTCTCCAAGGACGGAGACAGGATCTGGGAGTGCGGCAACTGCGGCCACATCGTCGTCGGCCCTGCGGCCCCCGATGTATGTCCTGTCTGCAACCACCCTCAGGCATATTTTGAGATCCATGCGGACAACTATTGATGCTTGTCCCGGCACCGGTCAGACGGACCGGACCTTCCGTTTTCTTTCCCGCCGGACCGCGTGAAAGCCTTGAACGCGTTTGACAGCGTACAACAGCAGAGGCAGCTGCATCAGCAATGATGCGGCTGCCTCTGTTTTTTTTCGTCTCGCGGTCATTTCTGCCGGCTCAGTTCGCCGAGCATGCGGATGAGGTCCAGGTCCTCCTGGGACACGCGAAAGTTGGTCTTCATCGTTTTTCCGTCCGGCATGGTCACGATCATATCCATGACCGTCCCCTCCGGCAGACCGCGTCTGCGGATGTCCGCGATAAAGCGGGAGAATCCGGGATGGCGGCTGCGAAAGGCGTTCAGGGTGTCTCTGATCTTCAGGATCTGCATGGGGTTGATGGCCATGTTCTGTTCATTCCTCCTGTCCTTGTCATTATGATAGTCGCGCGTATGCGCCGGCAATGTGTCAGAAAAAATGTGTTCTTTCAAAAAACATCGCCCAGCTCGGCCAGGGATCCGACGGGGATGAGCCGCATTCCCTCCGGCGCCTGCAGGCGGCGCATATTGGTCCGGGGCAGGACACAGCTGGTAAAGCCCATCTTGGCCGCCTCCTGGATCCGCATCTGGGCCATGGAGACCGCGCGGACCTCGCCGGACAGACCGACCTCGCCGAACACGATCATGTGGTCGTCGACGGGCACATTGCGGAAGCTGGACAGGATGGCCAGCACGATCCCCAGGTCCAGGGCCGGTTCGGTCTGGCGGATGCCGCCGGCCAGGTTGATGTAGGCGTCATACTGGGACATGGGGACGCCCAGCCGCTTCTCGATGACAGCCATGAGGAGACTGACGCGGTTGTAGTCGGTGCCGGTGGCCTGTCTTTTGGGATAGCCGTAGCTGGTCCGGCAGACCAGGGCCTGGACCTCCAGGAGCAGGGGCCTCGTCCCCTCCATGGAGCAGGTGACCACACTGCCGCCGGCGTCGTGGGGCCGGCCGCTGAGCAGAAATTCAGACGGGTTGAGGACCTCCGCCAGGCCGTCTCCCCGCATCTCGAAGATGCCGATCTCATTGGTCGACCCGAAGCGGTTCTTGACGCTGCGCAGGATCCGGTAGGAGGCATAGCGGTCGCCCTCGAAATACAGGACCGCATCCACCATGTGTTCCAGGACGCGGGGTCCCGCGACATTGCCCTCCTTGGTGACATGGCCGACCAGGAAAAAGGTGATCCCGGTCTCCTTGGCGACACGCAGCAGGACCCCCGTCGCCTCGCGGATCTGGGTGATGCTGCCGGGCGACCCCTGGACCTGGGCGCTGTACATGGTCTGGATGGAGTCGATGATGGCCAGGCGGGGCTTCGCCTCTCCCAGCACGTCCGTGATGGCATCGAGGTCCGTCTCACACATAAAGCGCAGCCGGTCCGAGATCTCCCCGATCCGCCTGCCCCGCATCTTGATCTGGCGCAGGGACTCCTCGCCGGAGATATAGAGGACGTCGCTCCCTGCCCCGGCCATATTCCTGGCGGTCTGCAGCAGGATCGTCGATTTGCCGATGCCGGGATCGCCGCCCAGCAGGATCATGGAACCCGCGACGACACCGCCGCCCAGGACCCGGTCCAGCTCCGCGAAGCCCGTGGAGAACCTGTCCTCGTCCGACTCCTCCACCGCGGACAGGGGGACAGGCTTTCTGCCGGCCCCCGGACGGGCCATGCTCTTTGCAGCGGAGAAAGCCCCCGCCGTCCTGGCCGGCGCGGGGGCTTCCACCATTGTATTCCACTCTCTGCAGGCGGGGCACTGGCCCAGCCATTTGGCCGACTCATGCCCGCAGCTGCTGCAGTAAAAAACAGTTCTGATCTTTTTTGCCATATTGTTCCAGACAATTGCGGCCGCCGTCGCGACAGCAGCCGCTGTTCTTGAGCTATTTCACTTTCATAAAAGTCCGTTATCCCGCGGGCTTTACCGGACCCCGGCAGGATCCGGATCCGTTTCCGCGGATGCATCACCGGAAAATTCCAGGGCGGGATCCACGGAAAAATCCGCGGACAGGCCTGTCGGCGCCTTTGTCCGGGGCCTTGTCCCGGTAAAGGTCACTTCTCCGCCGCGGAAGCCGGCCGTGACGGTCATGCCGGCGGTGAACTCCTCCGCGAGAAGCTTCTCCGAGAGGGGATTCTCGATGACGGACTGGATCGCCCTCTTCAGGGGACGGGCACCCATCTTGTCGTCCGCGTATTTCTCCACAATGTGATTGCGGAGGGCGGGCGTGACGCGGAGCGTGATCCCCAGCTGGGTCTTCGCGCGGCCGATCAGGTCGGAGGCCAGGAGCATGGTGATCTGGCCCATCTCCTCTCTCGTGAGGGTGTGGAAGACCTCGATCTCGTCGATGCGGTTGATGAACTCGGGCCGGAAGATCTTTTTGACTTCCTCCATGACGCCGCTCTTCATGCGCTCGTAGTCCTGCTCCTTCGTGGGACGGTCCGCAAAGCCCAGGGTCTTGGGCGCCACGATGCGCTGGGCGCCGACATTGGAGGTCATGATGATGACCGTGTTCTTGAAATTGACCCGGTGGCCCTGGGAGTCCGTGATGTGGCCCTCGTCCAGGATCTGCAGCAGGATGTTGAAGACATCGGGATGTGCCTTCTCGATCTCGTCGAAGAGAACGACGGAATAGGGATGGCGGCGGACCTGCTCGGAGAGCTGGCCGCCCTCTTCGTAGCCGACATAGCCGGGCGCGGAGCCGATGATCTTGGAGACGGCGTACTGCTCCATATATTCGGACATATCGATCCGGATCAGGTCCTTGTCGGATCCGAACATGACCTCGGCCAGGGCCTTGGACAGCTCGGTCTTGCCGACACCGGTGGGGCCAAGGAAGAGGAAGGAGCCGATGGGTCTGTCAGGGTTCTGGAGGCCGACCCTGCCGCGGCGGATGGCCCGCGAGACGGCGCGAACGGCGTCCTCCTGCCCAATCACGCGCTTGTGCAGCTCCTCTTCGAGGCGCAGGAGCCGCGCACTCTCATGCTCCGTGAGCCGGGTGACCGGGACCTTGGCCCAGATGGAGATGATGGAGGCGACATCCTCCGGCGTGACCACGAGCTGCCTTTCGCGGTGGCCGCGTCCCCGGCGGCTGCGGCCGCGCAGGCTGTCCAGCTTCCGGACCAGGATGTCCTGCTCCCGGCGCAGGGCGCGCGCCTCCTCGAGGTCGCCTTCCATGAAGGCTCTGGCCATTTTTTCATCGGATTCGCGGATCTTCTCCTCCAGAAGCCCCGTCTTGTCCTCGCCCCCGTCGTCCGAGCCGAGGCGGACGGCGGCGCAGGCCTCATCGATCACGTCGATGGCCTTGTCGGGCAGATTGCGGTCGTTGATATAGCGCACGGACAGATCCACTGCCATCTGCAGCGCCTCCTCCTGCACCTCGACCCCGTGGTGTTCCTCATAGATGTGGACGATCCCCTTCAGGATCCCGACCGCCTGTTCCGGTGTGGGCTCCTCGACCTGGACCGGTTGGAACCTGCGCTCCAGGGCGGCGTCTTTCTCCACATATTTGCGGTACTCGGTGATGGTCGTCGCTCCGATCAGCTGGACCTCGCCGCGGGACAGGGAGGGCTTGAGGATGTTGGAGGCATCCAGAGACCCCTCCGCGCCGCCGGCCCCGATCAGGGTGTGCAGCTCATCGACAAAGAGAATGATATTCTTGTCCGCCGTCACCTCTTCGATGACGCGCTTGATCCTCTCCTCGAACTCGCCGCGGTACTTGGTGCCCGCGACCATGCCGGACAGGTCCAGGGTCAGCAGGCGCTTGCTGCGGATGGAAGCCGGGACCTTGCCGGCGGCGATCCGCCTGGCCAGCCCCTCCACGACCGCCGTCTTGCCCACGCCGGGCTCTCCGATGAGGACAGGGTTGTTCTTGGTCCGCCTGCTCAGGATCTGGATGACGCGGCGGATCTCATCCTCCCGTCCGATCACGGGGTCGAGCTTTCCGTCATAGGCCATCTGGGTCAGGTCTCTGCTGAACTGATCCAGGATCCCCCTGTTCTCCGCGCCCGGGGCGCCCTCCTGCAGGTCGTCCCTGTGGGCGGCGGGATCCTCTCCCAGCGCCGCCAGCAGTTCGAAATAGATCTTGGAGATATTGGTGCCCATGGCCTCCATGATCTTGGCCGCCACATTCTCCTTTTCCAGAATGATGGCCAGGAGGATATGCTCCGTCCCTGTCAGGTCTGACCGGTAGCGCGTCGCCTGGGCGCGCGCCATGTGCAGGACCTTCTGGCAGCGCGGGGAATATCCCTCGTGGTCGAGGAGCGCCAGGCTCCCGGGATGGATGTTCAGCTGGGTGATCATCTCCTGCAGCCGCTCGGCGGTCACACCGTTGTCCCTCAGGATCCTGGACGCGACACCGTCAGGCTCCCTGGCCAGGCCCAGCAGCAGATGCTCTGTGCCCGTATAGTTCTGTTTTGCTTTTTTTGACGCATTCCTGGCCGCCCTCAGGGCCGCCTGCGCATTGGGGGTATAATTGTCCTTCATGTAACTCCTGCCAGAAAAAATCGGCGCGGGTGCGCCTTTTCGTTGGTTTTGTCGTGCATGCCTGTGCACGGCCGTCCCGAGGGGACGGCGGCCGGGCATCCTTTATTTACTTACTCATAGTCATCATAGATGCTGTCCACCATTCGGTGCAGCTCCTGCCGGGTCATATTCCGGCACCTGGCCTGGGCCAGGAGCTTGCGCAGGTCTTTTTCCAGCTGTGCCCTCGCGCGGAGGGCGTCCACATCCACGGATACGATCGCGCCGCGCCTCCTGTCCATCTTGACGAATCCCTCCTGCCGGAGGATGGAGTAGGCCTTGTTCACCGTATGCATGTTGATCCCGATCTCGTCCGCCATCTGGCGGACAGAGGGAAGCGCCTGCCCCTCCTCCAGGGCCGCAGTCGCGATCCCCAGGATGATCTGATTGCAGAGCTGTTGATAGATTGCCTCTTCTGAACTGAAATCGATCTTGATAAGCATAGCATAAACCCTCCTCAACGACCACATGCCCGCGCGAAAAGAAAGGCAGAGCATGCACTGTTATATTTAAGATATAACAAGTGTCATGCTCTGTCAAGATTACGGTATGATCCCGGGGCCTGTACAGAGGTCCTGCCGGCCGGTCCTCACGGCAGTTCACAGATGCCGGAGCAGGCATGGACAGTCAGGAATCTGTACAGCAGGGAGGCGGGCCGCCATTTACCTGCGGCTGTTCCTACGGGAGGATCCTGCCAGGAAGGAATACTCCATGTCGTCATCGTCGTCGGCATAGAAATCCATATCCTCATCCTCTTCCTCGACCGGGGCGGGTGCGGGCTTTGCCTTGCGGGGCGCGGGCTGCGGCGCCGGCTTTTCGGGCGCTGCCGCCGCGGGTGCCTTCGCAGCGGTCTCCTCCGGCTCTGCCTCTGCATCCTCCTCTGCGGCAGGTTTCACCTCGCGCTGGGTAAAGGACAGGAGATCGGCATCCTCCGGATAATCAGACTCCTCATCGAAATCGATGTTGGCGCGCTGGCGCTTTCTGGGACGCGGTGCGGGCGCGGGTCTGCGGGCGGATCTGCCGCGGCTGCGGCTCTTCCTGACGGGGGGCTCTTCCTCTTCCTCCTCGTCGTCGTAATCCTCGTCCTCTTCGTACTCTTCCTCTTCGTCTTCATCCCCGTCATCGTAATCGTCGTAGTCTTCATCTTCTTCGTCATCGTCCGGGGTGAAGAAGTTTTTCAGGAATCCGAAGACACCGCCCCTGCGGGCCGCGGGCCGCTCGTCATCGTAGTCGTCCTCGTCATACTCATCGTCTTCGTATTCGTCGTCCATGTAGTCAGCGTCGTCGTCGGCTTCATCGTCGTCGATGTCGTCATCATCCGTGCCCCGGGCGGCGGCTGCAGCCAGGAGTCTCTGTCTGAGAGAGGACTTCGCTGGCTTTTCCGCGGGCGCGTCCTCAGCATCGTCCTCGTCGGACGCATCCTCATCATAGGCGTCCTCATCCGATTCATCTTCGTCGATATCATCGGAGAAATCGCCGGCTTCATCCTCTCCGGCATCCTCGTCTTCGTCGTCGGAATCGTCCTCGTCCACCTCTTCATCATCCTGCCAGGAGTAGGAATCGTCATCCTCTTCCTCCTCTTCCTCCTGCGCGCGGGCACGGCGCCTGGTGCTGCGCCTGGAGGGAGGCGCGGGCTTCCAGTAGCCGTTCCGCTTCATGAACATGTACATGAAGATGAGCAGGGCTGCCAGCAGGATCAGCAGGATGCAGGCGACCGTCCGCCAGATTCCCGCGCTGGAGGCATTCTTCCGCGCTGCGTTCTGGGCATCGCTGAGCTTGTCCAGATCCCCGAGACGGATCCTCTTGTCCGTGTCGTAATTATAGATATACCAGCTGCCCGTCCCGTCGTTTTCCGTGACGAAATTGATGCTGTACTGGGCATTGGGATCTGTGTAGGGATCATAGGCCTGACCGTTGTCGACATCGGGCGTCTCCTGGCCGGCAGCGGTGCCGTCCGCGGCGGTCTGACCATCCTCCTGCGCATCCGCATCCTCTCCTGCCGCCTGTCCTCCGGCCAGCATGTCGGCATCCTCTTCGGTCCAGCCGTCGAGATCCTCGCCGTCATCCTCCTCTTCCGTGTCCTGATCCTGCGCTGCCGGAGCTTCGGTCTCCTGCTGCTCCTCTTCCTGCGCGGTTTCCTGCTGTTCGGCCTCCACCTCTTCGCCGTCATTGTCGATCCACTGGGCCTTGACATAGCCGGTGTTGCCGTTCGGAAGCTCGATGTAATACCACTCGATGCCCTTGGAGTCCGTCGTCTTGGAACGGACCGTGACCTTATCCCCCTCATTCAGGGAGCCGATGATGTTGCCGTCCTTTTCCTCGCCGGAATTGCGGATCATAACATCCGAGGCGGTACAGGTGGCTGCCGCCGCCGGCATTGCCAGCATGACTGCCGCCGTCAGCGCCGCGATCAGCGCCGCAAGTCTCCGGCCGCCTCTGTATCCCTGTCTTGCATTCTTCATTATCAACCTCCAAGTCGGGGCCTCCCGATGTTTCGGCTGTGCCGCCCCGCCATATGTGTCTTGCGCTCTGCGGAACGTGCGCAGAGCAGTCCCGTCAGATGATTCACAGTATCGGATTCATTATACCACCGTTTTTCATTTGTGGGGAAAAAATTCGCCGGTTAAAAGCAAAACTGCCGGCCCAGACGGGCCGGCAGCGTGCTCTGTCATTATTCCCTGATGCTTATACACTCTCAATGGCCTTGCCGATGTCGCTGCGCATGTACATCTTGTCAAAATGGACCCAGCCGGCCGCCTCATAGGCATTGGCGCGCGCAGCCTTGAGGTTCTCACCGATGGCGACGACGCCCAGGACACGGCCGCCGCTTGTGACGATCCTGCCCTCCTGGTCCAGGGATGTGCCGGCGTGGTAGCAGCGGTACTGTGTCTGGCCGTCGAACCTGTCCAGGCCGGTGATGATCTTGCCCTTCTCATAGCTCTCCGGATAGCCGCCGGAGGCGATGACCACACAGACCGCGGCATTGTCCGCGAACTCCAGGTCGATGGTGTCCAGGGTCCCGTCGATGCAGGCCTCCATCACATCGATGATATCGGTCTTCATGCGGGGCAGGACGACCTGGGTCTCGGGGTCGCCGAAGCGCGTGTTGTACTCCAGAACGCGGGGGCCGTCCGGTGTCATCATCAGGCCGAAGTAGAGAACGCCGCGGAAAGGACGTCCCTCCGCCGCCATGGCGGCGACAGTCTTGTCATAGATATTCTCACGGCACCAGGCATCGATCTCCGGCGTATAGAAGGGGCTGGGGGAGAAGGTCCCCATGCCGCCGGTATTGAGGCCGGTGTCGCCGTCCCCCTGGCGCTTGTGATCCTGGGAGGAAGTCATCAGCTGGTAGTGGGTGCCGTCCACAAAGGCCAGCACGGACACCTCGCGGCCGGTCATGAACTCCTCGATGACCACGCTGCTGCCCGCGTCGCCGAACTTTTTGTCCAGCATGAGCTCGCGGATCCCGTCCTTCGCGGACGCCAGGTCCTCACAGATCAGGACGCCCTTGCCCAGGGCAAGGCCGGAGGCCTTGAGCACGATCGGGAACTTTGCGCCCTCCAGATAGGCGATGGCCTTGTCCGCGTCCTCAAAGGTCTCATAGGCCGCGGTCGGGATCCCGTACTTTTTCATGAGATCCTTGGAAAAAGCCTTGCTGCCCTCGATGATGGCCGCGTTGGCGGGTGTTCCGAAGATGCGCAGGCCCTCCGCCTCGAAGGCATCCACGATGCCGGCACAGAGCGGATCATCCATGCTGCAGACGGTCAGGTCGATCTCCTTCTCCTTCGCGAAGCTGATCAGCGCGGGGAAGTCCATGGTCCCGACCGGAACGCACTCGGCGATCTGCGCGATGCCCGCATTGCCGGGCGCGCAGTAGAGTTTTGCCACACGGCTGCTGCGCAGGATCGCGTCCGCGATCGCATGCTCTCTGCCGCCTCCGCCGACGAGCAGAATCTTCATATCTTTCTTCTTGTCAGTCAATTCTCTACCCTCCTGTCAAAACTCAACTCTTCCCATCCATGCCGCCTGTCAGAGCGGCGGCACATATTCCGCATGTGTATGCGGCGTTTTCGCGGAGGCGAAAACAGTGAAGGATCACAGTCCTCTTCAGTCAGCTGCGTCCAGGATCCTGGTCCTTCTGCCTTCGATCCGGACTCTTCCCTGCGCGATCAGGTCGATCGCCCGAGGCAGGATGATCCACTCCGCCTGTTCCATCACGCGGCGCTGCAGGGTCTGGGGCGTGTCATCCTCCTGAATGTCCACGGCCTTCTGCAGGATGATGGGGCCGGTGTCCAGGTCCTCGTCCACAAAATGGACCGTGGCCCCGGTGACCTTGACCCCGCGCTCAAGCGCCTTCTCGTGCACATGGAGCCCGTAGTGGCCCTTGCCGCAGAAGGAAGGGATCAATGCCGGGTGGATGTTGATGATCCTGCCCGCATAGGCGGCGCAGACCTGGTGGGGCACCGCGACCATGAAGCCCGCCAGGACGATCAGGTCCGGCGCGGCCTCGTTGATCTTAGCCAGGAGGGCCTCATGGAAGGCCTCCCGGTCCGGATAATCCTTGGGGGACACGCAGCAGGCCGGGATCCCGGCTTTGGCCGCCCGCTCGAGGGCAAAGGCGCCCGGATTGTTGCAGACGACCTGCACGATCTGCGCGTTCCGGATCGT
This sequence comes from uncultured Lachnospiraceae bacterium, assembly GCA_902781215.1. Classification (GTDB taxonomy): domain Bacteria; phylum Bacillota; class Clostridia; order Lachnospirales; family Lachnospiraceae; genus CAG-791. The sequence goes on along the minus strand of CACZIO010000033.1, from coordinate 23,778 downwards.
CCCGTCCGCGATGCGGTCAATGATCGCCTGGAGATTTGTCCCGCCGCCGGAGACACAAACCGTCACTCTCAGCATACGTCCACTCCTTTTTCTCCCTCGATGATATTGCCGATCACAAAGGCCTTCTCGCCGGCGGCCTCCAGAGCCTGCACAGCCGCCTCCGCGTCCTGTGCGTCCACGGCGACCACCATGCCGATGCCCATGTTGAAGGTGTTGTACATCATGTGCTCCTCGATCCCGCCGCGCTTCTGCAGGAGGCGGAAGATGGCCGGAACCTCATAGCTGTCCTTTCTGACCTGCGCGCGCACGCCGTCGTGCAGCATGCGGGGAATGTTCTCATAGAAACCGCCGCCGGTCACATGGCTGCAGCCCAGGATCCGGACGCCGGCATCCCGTACGCTCTTCAGGGCGCGGACATAGATCTTGGTCGGGCGCAGCAGGGCATCGCCCAGGGTCTCGCCCAGCTCCGGAATGAATTCCTTCAGGTTCTCCTCATTGACGTCGAAAACCTTTCGGACCAGGGAAAAGCCGTTGGAATGAACGCCGGAGGAAGCAATGCCGACCAGGGCATTGCCGGGACGGATCTCCTCGCCGGTGATCAGGTTCTTTTTGTCCGCCGCACCGACCGCGAAGCCGGCCAGATCATACTCGTCCTCGGGATAAAAACCGGGCATCTCGGCGGTTTCTCCGCCGATCAGAGCCGCGCCCGCCTGCTCACAGCCGTCGCAGACACCCTTGACAATCTGCGCGATCTTCTCGGGTACGTTCTTGCCGCAGGCGATGTAGTCCAGGAAAAAGAGCGGCTCGCCGCCCGCGCAGGCCACGTCATTGACGCACATGGCGACACAGTCGATGCCGACCGTATCGTGGCGGTCCATCAGGAAGGCCAGCTTCAGCTTGGTGCCGACGCCGTCCGTGCCCGACAGCAGGACCGGGTCATCCATCTCCTTGATCTTTGCCAGGGAAAAAGCTCCGGAAAAGCCGCCCAGGCCGCCCATGACTTCGGGGCGCATGGTTCTCGCGACATATTCCTTCATCAGTTCCACACTGCGGTATCCGGCTTCGATATCAACGCCGGCGCTCTTGTAATCCATCATATTATGCGGGTCTCCTTATTGTGCTGTCTTATTGATACTGTCTTGTGATACTGTTTTCCTGCTCTCGCAATACTGCTGTTGTCTTTTCGTTATCAGAGATCTGCTGTGGGAATCGCTCAGGACCGGCCTTCCCGTCAGCATTGTCACAGACACATCAATGCGTCTGCAGGCAGCTACACTGCCCCCAGACGCATCATTTTTACGGGTTTATTCGGTTCAATACTCTTTCCAGCCGACTTTCTGCAGGCGCTCGTCCTTTTTCTGAACTTCCGCGAGCTGTTTTGCGGAGAAGTCCTTGAGTTTCTCCAGAAGGGCCTCATCCGAGATCGCCAGCATCTTGGCAGCCAGGATCCCGGCGTTCTTGGCGCCGCCGATGGCGACTGTCGCCACGGGAATGCCGCTGGGCATCTGGACGATGGAATAGAGGGAATCTCTTCCTCCCAGAGAAGTGGTGTGCATGGGAACACCGATGACGGGAAGGGGGAAGAGGGCCGCGCACATGCCCGGCAGGTGTGCCGCCATACCGGCACCCGCGATGATGACCTTCATCCCGGCCGCCTCGGCACCCTTCGCATAGTCAAAAAATACATCCGGCTCACGGTGCGCGGAGATGATCCGCATCTCATAGCTGACGCCGAGCTCATCGAGGACCTCTGCCGCCTTCTTCATGACGGACATATCCGAATCGCTTCCCATAACAATGCCAACCTGTGCCATTTTTTGTACCTGTTCCTTTCTTTTATACGTGTGGATAACGTGTGGATGACCGCCATTCCAAAAAGGCGATTGTCTCTCACGGTACATCATCTCACATGCAGGAATCGTTCATTTTGCCTTTTTTCAGGTGGTTCCGGCCAAAACCGGGAAGTTGAAAGTGCCCGCCCTCTGTCTCACAGGGCACTTTCCGGTATTATAATTCAGCAACTCCCATGTGCGCAAGTATTTGTTGACAGGCGGATTCACGCTTCCAAAAGCGGAGTGTTCAGGAATTCCGTCCCGGGCAGGACAAAGCGTCCGTTCTCGATCAGGGGGACCTGACTGCCGTCCGGCAGGACAGCCGCCAGAAGGCCGACCTCCTCATAGGGGATGGTGATGTCGGTGTGGCAGCCGAAATAAGCCCTGTCGGGGTCGCTGTCGCGCAGGAGGGAGAACCTGTTTTCCTTGGCGAAGATCTCCCTGCCGTCCGGATTATAGACCCGGTTGTCCTCCTCGTGAGAATAACAGGTGTCGCCCACCGCGAAGTGGGGGCCGGTCTTCTCCGCGATCAGGATGGGCAGACGCTCCGCAAATCCCAGGCGGGCTGCCTCCGCGCAGGCGGTCGTATTGGTCCCGACCGCGCACTCGCCCATGGGGAGGGATTCGTGGTGAAAGAGGATGTTTTCTTCGATATACTGGCGGCCTTCTTTTTCAGAGGGGAAGCCGCCGCAGCGGTAGTCCGCCGTCATCCCCTCCTCAAAGCGGATCTCCAGATCCTCAAAGAGCAGGCCGTTCAGGTAGACCTTCGTCACGTGCAGGATCCCGTTCGTTCCGTCGAGCTCAGGCGTCGTGAAGACCTCGCCCACGGGTATGTTGACATCCGCCACGCAGTTTTCAAAGATGGTCTGCCGGCCGGGATCAGATGGCTGCTGCAGGGCCACCGTCAGGTCGGTCCGGTTGTCTCCGGCGCCCAGGACCCGGATACAGCGGGCTGTATTGAGCACATCGATCATGCGGGCCTGGACATCCCGGTAGGTCACATAGTCCAGGGTGTTGAGGTCGGTCACCGCCTGAAAGATCTCCTCGTAGGAAGCCTTGAGATCCCCGCCCGCATAGCCCCGGGTGATCTCCGGAAGAGGGAAGGCGATAATGGTAAAGCTGCGCTCCCGGCCGATGACAGCGCGGTCGTACAAAAGGTCCGCCTCCCGGCGGAACTGCGCGACCTTCCCGAGCTGCGCTCCGGTAAAGTGCGGGTAATCCCGGTGGATGACCGGTGAAAAAGGCCGCTCGCCGAAGGTCTCCATGACCACCGGCCCGGCATAGAGGGCTGTCTCCGCCTCCCTGTGATAAGCCTGCTGCAGGGCCTGCATGCGCTGGCTCCTGAGGACGTCATTCCAGAAGAGGGCCAGGTCCTCCCTGTGGTCATAGGCGTACTGGGGATTGGGGGAGGTCGTCGTGATCCCGCCGCCTCCGCGCCCCGTATGCTGCGTAAAGAGGTTCTCCTGCCGGCCGGGGATGACCGGCTCCAGCCCCATTCTCCTGAGGTTCTCAGCCGCCCGGGCGGCGACCCGCTCAAAGCCGATGTGGTAGAAAAGGCCGGCCCGCCGCCGGATCGAGAGGTCCTTGCCGGTCACCTCAAAGCCGATCCGGAAGCCCTCCGTCCAGGTGTCCGCCATCCGCGCGATGGTCCCCTCCGGGAGACTTTCCAGGTAAGAGAAGGTGCCGGTCTCGTTGTCCGACACATAGGCGCCATAGCGGTAGAGCCAGCGCATGTCCCGGCGGGAACCATAGGAATCAATGATCCGCTCCGGCAGGCTCCCTCCGATAAAGCTCCTGCGCACCCGGACATGCGTCTCATCCTCCGCATAGTCCTCCAGGAACTGGCGGATCCGGTCGCGGGTGTCCGAAGCGGGCGGCATGCCGGGTGTCCACTTCCCTTTTCCATTTGCGGAAATGTCGTCCGGGTCTCTCCTGTAGGCGTCCCAGGCAGTCACGAAGGAAAAATAGATCTCCAGCAGAAGTTCCATGCGGATCAGGACCCGCTCTCCGTCGCCCTCATAGACGGGGGCGGTCATGCAGCGCAGCTCATAGAAAAGGGCCGACAGGAGCCTGCCCGTATCTCTGCCCAACTGCTCCATGGCAAAGCCCGGATTGGCCCAGCTGCCGCCGTAATTGTCCGGCAGGATATCCTCATAAAGAGCCCGGTTCCGGTCCTGCAGATCAGAGACCGGCAGGATCTCAAAAGAGCCGTCCTCCAGCATCCTCCGGTGGTCCAGAAGGAGCCGGATCCAGGCGGCTGCCGCATGGAAATACGGCACACAGGCGGGATGGACGATCTCCTCCGATTCCATCATCCCGATCCTCTCCCGGGCGAGTCGGAAGCGTTCCCCGCTCAGAGTATCTGAAAGGGCCAGCGCGCCGCCGCCCTGATCGATCAGAATATTCATTCCTGCCTTGAAACCTCCTTTTTTCACAGCAAGACCGCCCGGCCGCTTGACAGCAGCCGGACGGCCAACTTTTTCATCGTATGATGTCAGGATCCATATGCTGCTTCCGCTCAGCTTTTCGGCAGAGCAGCGCTCCCGGCCCTTATTTCACACCATATTCGTCATAGTACTTGTCCAGGGCGGTCTTGATCCGGTCATCGATCAGGATCTTGCCGTCGACGGGACGGTTGTAGAGGTGTTCTGTCACTTCCTTCATGGAGACGATGGCGTGGGTGGGGAAACCGTATTTGCGCTTGATCTCCTGGAGAGCGCTGATGGTCCCCTCCTGGCCGACCTCCATGCGGTCCAGAGAGACCATGAGGCCGACGATGTCGCAGTCCGCCTGGGCCTTGATGATCGGCACGGTCTCGGCGATGGAGGCGCCCGACGTAGTCACGTCCTCGATGATCATGACACGGTCGTCCTCGCGGATCTTGGATCCAAGAAGGATCCCCTTGTCGCCGTGGTCCTTGATCTCCTTGCGGTTGGCGCAGTAGCGGATCTCCCGTCCGTAGAGCTTGCTGATCCCCATGACCGTGGCTACGGCGAGCGGAATTCCCTTGTAGGCGGGTCCGAATAGGACGTCGAAGTCCAGCCCGTAGTTGTCGTGGATAGCCCGTGCGTAGAACTCGCCGAGCTTGATCAGCTGCGAGCCGCTCTTGTAGGCGCCCGCGTTCATGAAAAAGGGTGATTTTCTCCCGCTCTTAAGCGTAAACTCACCGAATTTCAGGACATGTGCATCGACCATAAATTCAATAAATTCTTTTTTGTATTCTTCCATCAGCCAGCCTCCCTGTTCATCTCTGTCTCATCAGTCGGATTCTTGTCAGCGGTCCGCGATCGCCTGCCGGAGATCCTCGATCATGTCGATCGCGGCGGCACGCGCAGCCTGCGCAAAGCCCTCCGCTCCGTACTCACTGTAGGCGTCTTTGGTCCACGCGGCGATAATCCCGCGCGAGGAATTGACGATCGCGCCCTCTCCCGCCTCGTCAAAGAACATGGACAGGTCCCTGGCGGAAGCGCCCTGCGCGCCGTAGCCCGGCGCCAGGATAAAGGTGTTGGGCATCAGCTTCCGCAGACGCTCTCCCTGCTCGGGCCAGGTCGCCCCGACGACGGCGCCGACATTGCTGTAGCGCCCGTCCATGGAGGCCTCGCCCCACTCGCGGACCTTGCGGCCGACCAGTTCGTACATGGGGGTGCCGTCCTGCGTGAGGATATCCTGGAACTCCCCGCTGGAGGGGTTGGATGTCTTGACAAGTACAAAAATGCCCTTGTCGCACTCGTTGCAGACATCCACGAAGGGCTGGATCCCGTCGGATCCCAGATAGGGATTGACCGTCGCGAAATCCACGTCGAACACCGGGATCTCTCTGCCCTCGATCCCGATCCTGCCGATATGGGCCTTCGCATAGGACGCCGAGGTCGATCCGATGTCTCCTCTCTTGACATCGCCGATGATGATCAGGCCCTTCTCGCGGCAGTAACGGACTGTCCTGTCATAGGCCTCCAGGCCGGGGAGCCCGAACTGCTCGTACATGGCGATCTGCGGCTTGACAGCCGGCACCAGGTCATACACGGCGTCCACGATCGCGCGGTTGAACTCCCAGACCGCTTCAGCGGCGGCCCGCAGCGCCAGTGTATCCTCATCCTCACCCTTATATGCTGCACAGGACATGACCTTGTCTCTAGCCTGCGCCTGCAGATGCTGCGGCACAAAGGAAAGGTTGGGGTCCAGTCCCACGACGACAGGCGCGTTTTTCCGCCTGATCTCATCCATCAGTTTTTGAATCATAAACCTGCTCCCTTTTTCGTCATATTGCACAAGAAACAGCCGTCTGCCTCAGGAGTGATGTACAATCTGCAATCACCCCTGCACAGCTTTATTAAACATACGGATTATCCGCTCTTTCGTCAAGGGAAATCTTCTGAAATTTATGGAAAAACACAAAAAACCTGCGCAGGCCCGATGACCCGCGGCACAGCTGCGCGCGCTGAATGGTCATCCGGACCGGTACAGGTTCTCATGTTATGATCTGTTTCTCACATCCACTGTTTCCGGCTATGCCGGAGTTTTTTCAACTCTGCCTGCTCCGGGGAGACAAAAGCCGTCCCGGTCCCTGAAAGCCCCGGAAGGCAGCTCACCTGGACTGCAGGAAGAGGTTCTCCCGGTTCATTCTGGCGTCGTCCGGATAGAGTTCGCTGTACTGCGCCGCGAGCTCCTTCGCCTTTGCGAAATCGCGCAGGTTCTCCAGCGCCGCGATCCGGTTGAAGAGAATGCTCTGCTGCAGGGCGGTCCCCTCCTGGGCCAGGGGCAGGGCCTGCTCGAAAAGCGCCAGGGCCTCCTCCCAGCGTCCCAGACCGCACAGGGCGGTTCCCTTCAGGTCCAGCATCTCCGGATACGCGGCGATCTGGTCCTCATACGGGTCCAGGAGCGCCAGGGCCTCCTCGTGCTTTCCGTTGTATTCCCGCGCACTCGCCAGCAGGAAGGTGGTCTGCATGTCCGGGTTCGCGATCCCGGACAGGATCTCCTCCGCCTCCTTGTACCTGCCGACAAAGCAGAGCGCCTGACCTTTGGTCAAGGGGTCGAGCTCCTCCCCGTGCTCTGCAAGGAGGGTCTCCAGGTAGGCTCTGCCCGTCTCCGGGTCTCCGTACTGGCGCAGGGTCATGGCCGCCGTGTAGATATGGCTGTAGTCGGAGCTGTCGATCCCGATCGCCAGATCGAAGAGCTTTCTGGCCTCCTCCATCTGGCCCTGTGCCGCGTAGACCGTCGCCCTGCCCTGCATAAGGAGGGGGTCCTTCGGGTGGATCCGGAGCAGGCGGTCATAGATAGAGGCCGCCTCGTCCATCTCCCCCAGCCGGAAGTCACAGATGGCCACATATTTGTAGAGGTCCTCCTCCAGGCTGTCCGTCGCCAGGTGTCTGGTGATGCTGTTCTCGTACTGCTGCCCCTCGGCGAACTTCTCGCGGGCCAGCCTGTAATTGCCCTGCTCCATCAGGGCCAGTCCCTCCTCGAGCAGGGCCTTCTCCCTGTGCCCGTGAAGCTGGAAATATCCGAATATGACTGCCGCGCCGACAAGTGCGATGCAGATCAGTGTGATCAGCAGATTTCTCAATACGCGCATGAATACCTCCGGGATTCCTTCCCGTGTGTGAAATAATTTTCATGTCTCCACGACGTCCTCACGCCGCTCTCCGGGCTCCGGGAGCTGGACCAGGATGATGGCCGCGAACATGAGGACACATCCTAGAAGCTCCCTGGCCGAGAGGGCCTGTCCCAGCAAAAGAAAGCCGGCCAGGACCGAGACGACGGATTCCAGGGACAGAATCAGCGACGCGATCGCGGGGTCGACGCCCTTTTGTCCGATGATCTGGAAGGTGTAGGCGATCCCGCAGGAGAAAATACCCGCGTAGACGACCGGGAACCAGCCCGCCGCCAGCGCCGCGGGCGAGATCATCTCGCGCAGAAAGGCCGCCAGCATGGACAATGTCCCGGCGACCAGGAACTGCAGGCAGGACAGGACGACGCCGTCCACATCCCCGAACCGGTCGATGCACATGATGTGCAGGGAGAAGACCGCCGCGCATCCAATCAGGGCCAGGTCGCCCGTCTCCAGCCGCATGCCCCCGCTGATGCTCAGAAAATACAGGCCTGCACAGGCCAGCGCCACCGAGATCCAAAGCCGCAGGCTGGTGCGCCGGGTGACAAAGAAGGCCAGCACCGGCACGATCACGATATACATGGCAGTCAGAAAGCCGGCCTTACCGACATCGACCGAGATGATCGCGAACTGCTGCAGGTTGGACGCGACACAGAGAAAAAAGCCGCACAGGCAGCCGCCGGTGAGGATCCGTTTCACAGAAGGCCCCGGGCTCTCCCCGTCTATTCCCTCCGGGTGCTTCGCGCGCTGCTCAAAAGCTCTCTTCTCCGCCGCCCTCCGCAGGACGATCGCGGGGACCAGGACCAGGGCGCCCAGATAGTAGCGCAGTCCGTTGAAGGTGAAGGGTCCCATGTAGTCCATGCCGACGCTCTGCGCGACAAAGGCTGTGCCCCAGATCGTCGCCGCCGTCAGCAGGATCAGGGCATTTTTCAGTGGCATTTTACGGTTCATCTGATGTTTCCTCGACAGCCGCATTTGCTTTTACGTTTGCAGGTTATTTTGTTGTTTTTCAATTATGAACTCCGTCCACGGAATCATTCATCAAATTCCACGGTCACATAGAAACCGCGCTCCAGCTCCCGGATGGCCTTCACTGTTCCCTCGCGGGCCAGAAGCCGCTCCGGAAAGGGGTAATTGCCGCTCATGGCCAGCGACGGATCGATCGTATAGTAGTAGTTGCTGGGCAGGAGGCCTTCGGAGACAGTGACCTTCTGGCCCTCCTCCAGGAGTCCCTCCCGTTCCATCTTGAATTCCATTTCACGCATATGGACCTCCATGATGTTCGAGACACCGCACATCGCTCAGATCGTCCCCTTCTGTGAGCATAACAATCCGTGTGCGGGCTCATTCTATCCGCCCGGGGAATCTCCGCAGCCGGCCCCGGTCAGTCCGGAACGACCACGGCGTGCTCCTTGAGGAACTTGTGCCACAGGTCGCAGGCGGAGGCCTTCAGATGGATGCCGTCGCCGGTCAGGTCCTTTTTGAGGTTGCCGTCCTTGTCGCACACTTCCCCGTTCATATCGATATAGAAAATATTCCGCCCGTTGGCCAGCGTCGCGATCGCCTGGTTGCGCTGGACGATCGCCGTGTTGTTGAAGACGTGGTCTTTTCTGCTCTTCTCCTCCGAGACATGCATGATGCCCTGGATATAGATCACGGCGCCGGGCTGGAGCTCATTGATCTTTTCGATCACCTTGCGGTAGGCCTCATAGTAGTCCCTGGTGTCGGGAATACCCAGCTCGTTGATCCCGACGGAGAGATAGATTTTTTTGAAGGTGGTCTTTTTGAGCAGGTCCTTCATCCGCTTCTCGGTCTTCTTTTTGCCGAGGGGCGTGTAGTCCATCTTGCTGTTGTCGAGCAGGTCGTAGACCGAGGTCGACTCGCGCGCCAGGAAGGATGTGCTCTCCTCCATGCCGCCGTATTCCAGAAGGCCCACGGTGCGCGAATCCCCGATGAAGAGGGCATCCGAAAAATAGCTGTCATCCACGGGCTGGAGGCTGTAGTAGACGCCGTTGGGGGCAAACAGGCCCTCTTTGTCGTCGTTGTAGACCGTGTCGTCAGGCGACAGATACTGGTCGTCCGCGGCGCCGTAGTCCCTGGCCGGGACAACCTTGCTGCAGGACGTCTCCGGGATCTGCATGGGAGGCGTCTTCTCCTCTCCTGCATCCGCCTGCTGCCCGCCGTCCTCCTTTTTGTCCGCTTCCGCCTGCGCGGATGCCTCTTTCTCTGCGGCGGCATCATTCCTGGCCGCCTGATCATTTTCAGCAGCCGCATCGTTCTGCGCTGCGGTCCCGCTCTCTTTCCCCGCCTCGTCCCGGCCGGCTGCGTCCTGCCGGGCCTCTGCGCCGACCTGCTCACCGGCTTCCGCATTCGCGGGATCCGGGCTGTCCGCGGCAGCGGGATCCGGCGTTTCGTCCTCATCCTCATCCGGCGCATCCTGCCCCTCCCCGGCAGTCCCGCCGGCGACATCCGTCCAGGGAGCCACATGATCGTGGATTCCGCGCATGACAACCGAGACCCCCGGCAGCATTCCGTGCTTTGTGGAGTAATTCCGGTAGCCGTGCCCCCGGCCGGCAATGGCGATCACTGCCGTCAGGAACCATATGATCAAGATCAGACTCAGAAGAGGAGCCTCCCGCAGAAGCTCCCGCAGTCGTTGCAGCATGGCAGTTACCTTTTTTCAGAAGCTGAAATACATGAAGGGGTTACCGGCGGAGATCGAGGCGAAATAGATGCTGGCCCAGAAGACGACCAGCAGCAGGCCGATCACCACCGGGTGCCTGCGCTTCCAGACCAGAAGGTTGTAGAAGACAGGTACGCAGAGGAGGATGCCGGCCGCGAAAAAGGGCCAGTAGATCCCCAGATATTTGGCAAAATCCCCCCGGTTGACCGCGACACCCGCGCCGAAAAGAGGGAAGAGCCTGGAGAAATAGACCCCCAGCTCCCGCAGGTCCGTGATGGCAAAGATCACCCAGGTCAGGGGGATCAGGATGATGACGTGCAGATGGCCCAGGACAGGGATCCGGTCCAGCAGTCCTCCCGCCACATATTTTTCCCAGACGATCAGAAGGCCCAGGACCAGGCCCCAGAGAACGAAATTCAGGGTCCCTCCGTGCCAGAAGCCCGTCAGGAGCCAGACCACCATCAGGTTGCGGATCGTCTCCCCGCTCCCGCCCCGGCTGCCGCCGAGCGGAATGTAGACATAGTCCCGGAACCAGCTTCCCAGGGTCGCGTGCCAGCGCCGGTAGAAGTCCGTGATGCTGCCGGCAGCGTAGGGATGGATGAAGTTCTGAACATAGCGGAAGCCCAGCATCAGGCCCAGTCCCCCCGCCATCAGGGAGTAGCCCCAGAAGTCAAAATACAGCTGCAGGGAGTAGCCCACCGCCCCCAGCCAGGCCATCGGGGTGGAAATGCTCTCAAAGCCGATCTTCAATATCTCGTTCCACAGGATCCCCAGACGGTCCGCGATCAGGACCTTCATGCCAAGTCCCATGGCAAAGAATGTGATCCCGTCCTCCACCTTCTGCAGGGACAGGGTCCTGGGCGCGTATTCCGTCCTGCGGCGCACATTGAGCGGCCGCTCGATCCAGCCCTGCGAAAAGCGCATGATGGGTCCCTGCGCGATCTGGGGGAACATGGTGAAGTAGGCCGCCGCCTGCATCAGGGAAGGCCTGCAACCGGTCCTGCCGGAAAACATATCCGCCTGGTAGGAGATCATCTTGAAGATATAAAAGCTCAGACCCAGGGGCAGGAGTGATGCGCGCACCTTCAGGGCCAGCACCTTGAACAGGACCAGCACCGCGGCGTCGAAGACGACGATCACCGCCAGCATCCGCCGCTCGATCGGTCTCGCCTGTTTCCCGGGCATCACCCAGACCAGCTCCCCGAAAAACCAGTTCACAAAAACCAGCCCCAGGAGCAGCAGGACGAACCAGCGCGCACCGGAGGCGTAAAAGACGAGACTCCCGACGAACAGGACCAGGTCCTGCAGAGTCTCCGGAACCAGATAGTAGAGAATGAGGAAAACGGGCAGAAACCTGAAGATAAATTCCAGCCCCGAGAAATTGACCAGCATGGGACAATACCGTGTTTTTCCGACTGCAAAATCATGAACCGGAGCGCCGGGCAGGCCCTTCACAGGCCCGCCCGGACTGGTCCGGATGGTTGCTGTTTTATTGTCTGCAGACCCTGCAGCCCCGGGCCGGACCTGCGGCCGAAGCTCCATGTCTGCAGAGACTTATGAACCGGATGTGACGGGATCTCACATCCGCGCGCAGGCTTCTCTTAGAGCTTTGCCAGCTCCTCGAGCTCGCGCTCGACGCCGGCCATCTGCTGCTCGTACCTGGCCTGTTTTTCCTTCTCCGCGGCGATCTTGTCCGCGGGGGCCTTGGCCAGGAACTTCTCGTTGCGCAGCATGCCCGCGCTTCTCTTCAGTTCGCCCTCCAGGCGCTTTTTCTCCTTCTGGAGGCGGGCGATCTCCGCCTGGACATCCAGGAGGTCAGCCAGCGGGATGAAGGCGGTGGCGAAGGGCAGGACGACAGAGACGGTTCCATCTCCGATGCCCTCCTTGTCGGCCTGCAGGACCAGCTCGGAAGCGGAGGCCAGGCGCTCGAAGAAGAGCCGGTCCTCCTCGAAGGCCCTGCGGACCTTTTCGTCCCCGGAGACCAGGATGACCTTGGCCTTGCGGGAGGGGGCGACGCCCCTTTCGTTTCTGGCCGTGCGGATGGCCCGGACCGTCTCCTTGATGGTCTCAATGGCCTCTTCCTCAGCCGGGAAATTGTACTCTTCTTTCCAGACCGGCCAGTCGGAGATCATGATGGACTCTTCCTTATCCTGCACGTTGCAGAAGATCTCCTCCGTGACGAAGGGCATATAGGGGTGCAGGAGCTTGAGGCTTCCCTGCAGGACGGTCTGCAGGGTCCACAGTGCAGCCAGATGGCTCTCCTCGTCCGCCGTCTCGTAGAGGCGGGGCTTGACCATCTCGATATACCAGTCGCAGAACTCATCCCAGATGAAGTCGTGGACCTTCTGGACGGCGATACCCAGCTCGAACTTGTCCATGTTGTCGGTGACATCCCGGACGACATTGTTGAAGCCGGACAGGATCCACTTGTCCTCGGGCAGGAGGCCTTTGGGCATCTCCTCGGGGATCTGCGCGTCCTCGGGCATGTTCATCATGATGAAGCGGCTGGCGTTCCAGACCTTGTTGGCAAAGTTGCGGCTGGCCTCGACACGGGTCTTTGAATAGCGCATGTCGTTGCCGGGCGCGTTGCCGGTGACCAGGGTCAGACGCAGGGCGTCCGCGCCGTAGTCCTTGATGACCTGGAGGGGATCGATGCCGTTGCCCAGGGACTTGGACATCTTTCTGCCCAGCTCGTCGCGGACCAGGCCGTGGAAGAGCACGGTCTTGAAGGGCCGCTCGCCCATCTGCTCGAAGCCCGAGAAGATCATGCGGATGACCCAGAAGAAAATGATGTCATAGCCGGTGACCAGGACGTCCGTCGGGTAGAAATATTTAAGGTCCTCGGTCTCTTCGGGCCAGCCCAGGGTGGAGAAGGGCCAGAGGGCGGAAGAGAACCAGGTGTCCAGGGTATCAGGATCCTGGGTCAGGTGGCTGCAGCCGCACTTGGGGCACTTGTCGGGCATGGAGGGCGCGACCACGATCTCACCGCACTCGTCGCAGTAGTAGGCGGGGATCCTGTGGCCCCACCAGAGCTGGCGGCTGATGCACCAGTCGCGGATATTGTCGGTCCAGTTGAAGTAGATCTTCTCCATCCGTTTGGGGATGAGCTGGATGTCGCCCTCCCTGACCGCCTTGACGGCCGGCTTGATCAGCTCGTCCATCTTGACGAACCACTGTTTCTTGATCAGGGGCTCGACGGTCGTCCCGCACCGGTCGTGGGTGCCGACATTGTGGGTGTAATCCTCGATGCGGACCAGCAGGCCCATCTCATCGAGTTCTTTGACGATCTGCTTTCTGGCCTCATACCGGTCCATGCCGACGAACTTGCCGCCGTTCTTGTTGATGGTGGCGTCGTCGTTCATGATGTTGATCTCGGGCAGGCCGTGCCGCCGGCCGACCTCGAAGTCGTTGGGGTCATGGGCAGGTGTGATCTTGACCACGCCGGTCCCGAATTCGCGGTCGACATAGCTGTCCGCCACGATGGGGATCTGACGGTCCACGAAGGGAAGCCAGACCTTGCGGCCAATCAGGTCCGCGTAACGCTCATCCTCGGGGTGCACCGCCACAGCGGTATCGCCCAGCATGGTCTCGGGACGGGTCGTCGCGAACTCCAGGAAGCGGGTCGTGGAGATGGATCCGTCCTCCTCGATCAGGGGATATTTGATGTGCCAGAAATGGCCGTTCTGCTCCTCGTACTGAACCTCGGCGTCGGAGATGGAGGTCTTACAGACGGGGCACCAGTTGATGATCCGGCTCCCCTTGTAGATCCATCCCTTCTCATGCATCTTGCAGAAGACCTCGGTGACGGCCTTGTTGCAGCCCTCGTCCATGGTGAAACGCTCGCGGTCCCAGTCGCAGGAGGAGCCGAGCTTTTTGAGCTGGTTCACAATCCGGCCGCCGTACTCCTTCCGCCAGTCCCAGCACTTCTCCAAAAAGCCCTCGCGCCCCAGTTCATCCTTCTCAATGCCCTGTTCGCGCAGGGCGTCGATGACCTTGACCTCGGTCGCGATGGAGGCGTGGTCCGTACCCGGCTGCCAGAGAGCATTGTAGCCCTGCATCCTCTTGTAGCGGATCAGGATATCCTGCAGGGTGTTGTCCAGGGCGTGCCCCATGTGGAGCTGGCCGGTGATGTTGGGCGGCGGGATCACGATGGTGAAGGGAGTTTTGGAGTGGTCCACCTCCGCGTGGAAGTACTTCTTCTCCTCCCAGTTTTTGTAGATCCGATCCTCAATGCCCTGAGGATCATAGGTCTTGGCAAGTTCTTTCTGCATGTGGTATTTCTCCTTTTTTTAAAGCGGGACTTTCCCGCCTGTTTTCAATTGAACCCGGAACCGCGGGGACGGTTCTCCGGTCCGTTTTTTATTCGAACCTGTTTTTCTCAGGGTCGTAGGTGTAGTCCTCTGCCGCCAGCCGGTCGACGATCTCCTGCCTGTCGACATCCAGGTCCTCGCAGAGCGCATCCAGCGATGGATAGAAGTCGCGCAGCTTGGTGTTCAGAAAACTGGCCAGCATATGAGGATCTTTTGGCAACATTTCTTTTCCTCCCTGAGAATTGATATGCTATAATGCAACTTGTCTGTCCCGCATGTCATACCCTGCCCCGTACAGGCAGGCACGGGATGACCTCCGCCGGATCCGCGCAGGCGTGTCCTGCACAATCCAAAACGGAACAGTTAGATATTGTATCATAAATCAAGGAAAATGGGTACTGCACATATGGAAAAGAGTTCATCAATCAAAAAAGACCCGTCCGGCGCTCCGGAGCGGGCCGTCCCCCTGACCCGGCCGGCCTGGATCAAGATCGGACTCCGCGACGGTTTTCCCATCTGCATGGGATATTTCGCCGTCGCCTTCGCGCTCGGCATCGAGGCGAAGCGGGTGGGCCTGACTGCCTTCCAGTCCTTTCTGATGTCGACCGGCATGGTCGCCTCCGCGGGCGAGTTCGCGGCGCTCATGCTGATCGAGTCCCACGCGGGCGTCATCGAGATGATCACGACCTGCGTCATCGTCAACCTCCGCTATTTCCTCATGAGCTGTTCGCTCTCCCAGAAGCTGAAGAGCTCGACCCCGACCGTCCACCGCTTCGGCGTCGCCTACTGCATTACGGACGAGATCTTCGGTCTCTCCAGCGCCGTGCCCGGATGGCTGGAGCCCTTTTACAGCTACGCCATCACCTTCATCTCGGTCGCCGGCTGGTCCGGCGGCACCGTCATGGGCGTCCTCGTGGGCAACATCCTGCCCGCCGCCGCGGTCAACGCCCTCAGCGTCTCCCTCTACGGCATGTTCCTGGCCATCATCATCCCGCCGGCCAGAAAGGACCGCTTCATCGGCGGCCTTGTCCTGCTCTCCATGGCGGCCAGCTGGGTCTTCAGCGTCCTGCCCCTGACAAGCGGTATTTCCTCGGGCTTCAAGGTCATCATCCTGACCATCGTCCTGGCCGCAGCCGCCGCCGTCCTCAAGCCTGTCGAAGAACAGGCCCAGGAAGCCTGAATATCCGGCCTGAATATCCCTTTACATGACATCGGTGACACCAGTGTGATCCGTTTTATATCAAATAAGCAAAAAGCACAGGAATTTCATTATGAATATTTATCTCTCCCTCCTCATTATGTGCGGAACCGTTTACCTGATCCGCCTGCTCCCGCTCCTCTTTCTCCGCAAGCCCATCACGAACCGGTTCATCCGTTCCTTCCTTTTCTATGTCCCTTACGTCACCCTGGCGGTCATGACCTTCCCCGCCATCGTCACGGCGACCGACAACATCTGGTCAGGCGTCGCCGCTCTGGCGGTCGGCCTCCTCATGGCCTGGTTCAACGGCGACCTCTTCGTCGTCGCCATCAGCTGCTGTGCCACGGTCTTTCTGACCGGGCTCTTCCTCTGATGCCGGGAGCCGGGGCCTGCGTCCGGCCGCCCCGGTCCGCGAGGATGCGCACGGAAGCGGAAGCTCATGCTTTGCATGTGCGGAAGATATTGCCCCTACGGGCAACCCGCAACCGTCAACATGCCCTTCGGGCCTGCGCACGTGCCGGCAGGCGAGTCTTGAACGCCTGTAAGTCCCGGCTTTCGTGACCGTCTGAACAGCTGCGCTTTATGCATTTTTAATTTTTTTTAGAATTGTTTTTATTGTATTTCAATTCCAGTATCCTACAATGAGAAAAGATGTTTAACCGGCTGCGTTTTATAGAAGGATGACCCGGAATATGTTGAAAAATCTTCGATACCGCTTCGCGGTCTTTATGCAGGGAAGGTACGGGACCGACCAGCTCTCCCGCTTCCTGTCCATCGTCACTCTGGTCCTGCTGGTCGTGGAAAATATTGTCAATCATTTTCTGGCTTTTCCCGGCATGCTGATCTTCGTGCGGATCGCCGGCTACGTGATTGCGGTCCTGCTCTTCATCATTTACTTCCGCACCTTCTCCCGCAACATTCCCCGCCGCTATGCGGAGAATCAGAAGTTCCTGGCCCTGAAGGACAGGCTGTCCGCCTTCTTCGGCGGAGCGCGGCGGAGCGCGGGCCAGCGCATCGAATACCACATCTACCGGTGCCCGCAGTGCAGCCAGAAGATTCGCATCCCCCGCGGCAAGGGCAGGATCATGGTCCGCTGCCCCAAATGCGGTACAGAGTTCGTGAAACAGAGCTGATGCACAGACACCCCGGTGTCCGTAATCTGTGCCTGAACTTCAGATGTTTTTCTACAGCTTACAAAAGATAACAACAGGTAGTGACCTATGTTCGGATATGTGATGATCAATGAACCGGAGCTGCGGGTGCGGGAAGTTTCCCTCTACCGCAGCTATTATTGTGGTCTCTGTGAGGACCTTCTGGAGTCCTACGGCCGGCCCGGCCAGCTCACGCTCAACTATGACACGACCTTTCTGGGTTTTCTGCTGACCTGCCTCTACGAACCCGCGGAGGAACGCCGGACGGAGACAGTCTGCATCACCCACCCGCTCCGGAAACATGCCATGCGCCGCAATATCTACACGCAGTACGCGGCCGACATGACCATCCTGCTGGCGAGGTATTCCCTGCAGGACGACTGGGAGGATGAAAAAAAGCTCCGCGGACTGGTCCTGTCTCCCGCGCTGAGCTCCGCCTTCCGCAAAGCGTCCGCACGATGGCCGCAGAAGGCAGAGATCATCCGGGAGTGTCTGGACAGGCTCCATGCGCTCGAGACGAGGCAGGACAGCCGGGCCGATCGAAACGACCGTCCTGCAAATGCACAGGAAATAACGCCCGACGAGGCCGGCGCCTGCTTCGGAGACCTCATGGCAGAGCTGTTCGCCTACACCAATGACACCTGGGAGGTTCCCCTTCGCCGCATGGGCTTTTATCTGGGAAAATTCATCTACCTGCTCGACGCCTACGACGACCTGGACAAGGACGAAAAAAGCGGGAGCTTCAATCCCCTCCTCCCCGTCCGAGCCCGCATGATGGAGGACGCGGCAGCCATGGACCGCCGAACAGGGCAGAAACAGGATGCCGGGCCGGCGCATTCAGATGATGCAGACGCAGCTCCCGCCGGCCACCTCTTCGACGATTATGTCCGGACCCTGCTGACCATGCTGATGGCCTCCTGCACCCGCGCCTTTGAGGCATTGCCCATCGTGGAAAATATTGATATACTTCGAAATATCCTTTATGCCGGAATCTGGACCAGATTTAATCAGATTTACGCACAGAGGACCGGTGCCGGGAAAACGGACAAATCTGCTCTTTCCGCAACAGATACTGCCGGCACTTCGGAAGGGACCCTTCCCCATTCACATTAAGCTTTAGAAAAGAGAACGACTATGTCCGATCCCTATAAGATCCTCGGTATCTCCCGGGATGCTACCGACGACGAAGTCAAGAAGGCTTACCGCCAGCTGAGCCGCAAATATCATCCCGACGCCAATGTCAACAATCCCAACAAGGACAAAGCCGAGGAGATGTTCAAGCTCGTCCAGCAGGCCTATCAGCAGGTCATGTATGAGCGCCAGCATCCCTATTCCAGCGGCGCGGCGGGCTACGGCAGGCCCCAGGGCGGCACATACTCCCGCCCCGGCGGCGGTTATGGCGGCTACACCGGCAGGCCCCAGGGCAGCGCCGGCAGCTCCGGCGGCCAGACCTGGCAGGATGAAAACGGGACCACCTACACCTACTACGGCGACTTCGAGAGCTTCTCCGACTTCTGGAACGAGTTCTTCAGCACCTACGGCTTCGGGGGCGCGCAGGCTCCCCGCCAGGAGGAGAGCGACGAGGCGATCCACCTGCGGGCCGCGGCGACCTACATCAACCACGGCATGTTCCAGGAGGCCCTCAATGTCCTCTCCGCCATGGAGGAGCGCAGCGCCCAGTGGTACTACTACAGCGCCGCCGCCAACAGCGGCATCGGCAATGATGCCGTCGCCCTCGAGCACGCCCAGCGGGCGGCCTCCATGGAACCCGACAACCAGATCTATCAGGATATGCTCTCCCGCCTTCAGTCCGGGAACCGCTGGTACTCCTCCCGACAGCAGAGCTACGGCTTTCCCGCCACAGGCAGCGGCCAGTGCATGCGGGTCTGCGCCACCTATCTCTGCATCAACGCCATGTGCAACCTCTGCTGCTGCGGAGGCGGCAGGACAGGCTGCTAGATCTATGATTCATTGACAATTTCACGGTATCGTGATATCTTCTTTATATAAGGAGCTCATGCGATGCCGGTCTTGTCTCGCTTTCATGGAATCGCCATCCGCATGTATTTCATACAGGCTGAACACAACCCTCCGCACATTCACGCAGTCTACGGCAGCTATACCGCTGAAATCACGATTGCGGACGGGCGGATTCTGGAAGGCCGGCTTCCTTCCAAAGCGCTCCACTTGGTTCAGGAATGGATCGAACGCAACCGCAGCGATCTTTTTGAAATATGGGAGAGCCAGCAGTTCCGCCGTATTGATCCGCTCGCGTAAGGAGGTGCCGTATGTTTCATAAGATAAAAAGTGTTACCCCCCTGGATAATTACGAACTTCAGGTACAGTTTTCAGAGGGAGTCACCAAGCGCTATGATCTGAAGCCTCTTTTTGAGAAATGGCCGATGTTCCTGCCTCTTAAGCAAGACCCGATGCTGTTTCATTCTGTCACTGTCGATACCGGCGGCTATGGAATCATCTGGAATGACGACATCGATATTGCCTGCGATGAACTTTTCTACAACGGTGTAACGGTGAAGACTCCTTTTGACGGTCTTTTGGCCTTCAGTGATGCTACACAGCTGTGGGGCTTGAATGAAAGCACTCTCCGGAAAGCGATTGCCTACGGCAGGCTTCTCGCCGGCAGAGATGTCTGCAAGTTCGGCAAGCAATGGGTCATTTCCTACGACTCCATGAAAAGAGAATATGGGGAGCCGCCCGAAAGGGACATGGGCGCATAAGTGGAAGAACCGCTGAGTTCTTACATGCTGTATACAAGCAGCGCACTGGGTAAAAAACAAAAAGCATCACCTGATTCTCTTTGGAAGCAGGTGATGTTTTTTCCATT
This sequence comes from uncultured Lachnospiraceae bacterium, assembly GCA_902781215.1. Lineage (GTDB taxonomy): Bacteria > Bacillota > Clostridia > Lachnospirales > Lachnospiraceae > CAG-791. The sequence goes on along the minus strand of CACZIO010000033.1, from coordinate 4,154 downwards.
CATCGTTATTGTCTTATTCCTCGAAACGGTTCTTGCCGTTTTTGCCGTGGCACTTCTTGTACTTCTTGCCGGAGCCACAGGGGCAGGGATCGTTGGGGTAGATCTTCTTGGCTTTTTTGACCGTGCCGGAGGCCTTCTGTTCGTGGTAGAGGCGCTTCTGGGTCTCCTCGTCAAAAATGTCATTCCACTCAGGCAGGCCGTAGAGCCAGTCCGCGCCGGCCGCGACCATGTTCTTGAAGAGCAGTTCCTTGTCAAAGCCCAGGCTCACGACGGTGTCCTCTTCCATATCGTCGATGGGATTGGGGGTCTTGAGGCTGTCGTTAATGCCGTCCAGGAAGCCGACCATGGTCATCAGCTCGATGCCGTATTTGTCTGCCAGCTCCCTGACAGTTCCCTTCACTTCCTCATCGGGAGTCTTGAGGAGCTCGGCGTAAATATTCTTTTCCTTTTCAAAATAGTCCGCCCACAGTCTCTGCAGGTCGCCCTTGTTTGCCGACTCGTCATATGCCTTGTCGCGCCACTGCTTCAGTAAGCTCATGATTGATTACCACCTTTCCTCTCCTGCCGCTGTGCACACCCTGTGCAGAGGCAGTTCTTTTGTTAGACACTTCGATCTTGTACATTGATATTGTTCGGAGCCTTTCGCAAAACAAGGAGCTTGTTCTGCTCCGGTCCCCTACGTCTCCGGCTGCAGGCCCTGTGTCCGCCTGTCCGCCGAAGGTTTGCATCCTGTTGATGGATGGGTCCGCGGGATCGACTGTGATACGGGCTGTCTGAAGCCTGTGCCGTCCGCAGACCTACTAACTTTACCATTTAACGGAGTATTTGTCGATACCAATCAAATCTGTCCAAACGACTTCCTCCGCTCAGTCGTTACTGTACACGCCCCCTCGAGGGGCGGAAGCAACGCTTCGCATTGCAGTAACTTGCGTGCGGCTATGCTAAATCCGCTTCGCGGATGAGCCGCACGCCGTTCAACTCAGGTTTTTGCGTGAAAACCTGCGCAAAAACACTTCGAATTCAGAGGCCCCTGAACAGTTACGCTCAGTCCAAGGGACACGGGAAATAACCTGACCTGATCAGAACCGTATTGTAATATCCGGAGTTGTACCGTCTTTTTCCCGGCAATCTCCCGTAAATTTCCATTCATATTGCTGTGATTTTCAGGATTTACGGTTGAAGTTGCAGGGCAAATTGAATATAATAACAATGTTTTGTATATGTGTGCATAAAGATGCAAGGTATACAGACAGATTTATTTCAGGAGGTACCTATTATTATGAAAAAGTTAGTTGCACTGTTACTGGCCGGCACCATGGCCCTTTCCCTGGCCGCTTGCGGCTCTTCCTCTTCTTCGTCCGCTTCCTCCGCACCTGCGGAGAGTGCAGATGAGGCTGTTTCCGAGGCTGCAGGCGATGCACAGCAGACTGCAGACGCCGCTTCTACAGGAGCTGCCGCCGCTGCCGAGATCATGACCGTCACCCCCGGTGAGCTTCACATGGCCACCAACGCCGCATTCCCTCCCTACGAGATGACTTCCGACGGCGAGGGCTATGCGACCGATGCAGCAGGTTCTGTTCACTTTGAAGGCATCGACGTTGAGGTCGCTGCCCTGATTGCCGAGAAGCTGGGTCTCAAGCTCGTCATCGACGACATGGATTTTGGTTCCGTCATCACATCCGTTCAGAGCGGAAGATCCGACATCGCCATGGCCGGCTTGACTGTCAATGAAGAGCGCAAGCAGAACGTTGACTTCACGGATTCCTATGCGACCGGCGTCCAGGTCGTCATCGTTACCGAAGATTCCGACATCACGACTGCTAAAGATCTGGCCAATGACAAGATGATCGGCTGCCAGCAGGGAACCACCGGTTCCATCTACTGCCATGAAGATTATGGCGATGACCATGTTGCCGATTACACCAACGGCGCTATGGCCATCGAAGCCCTCAAGGCTGGCAAGGTGGACGCAGTTGTCATCGACAGCGAGCCCGCCAAGCAGTTCGTCGCAGTTAACGACGGCCTGAAGATCCTCGACACCGAGTATATCACAGAGGACTATGCCATTGGTGTCTCCAAGGACAACCCCGCTCTTCGTGACGCCATCAATGACGCCCTGAACGAGTACATCGCAGACGGCACTGTTCAGAAGATCCTCGACAAGTACATCAACGCCGGCGAATGATCTGCCCCGGTACAGCCTCATTGGATCAGGCAGGATCTGACGAGAATTCATCCGGTCAGATTCCATCTGATCGAATCGGCTTCAGACCATCATCTATGAAAAGACACAGCGGACCTTTTGGGACTTTTTATTGATTCTCGATCCGGGAAGCCGGATCCCGCTGTCGATCATTTACAGAGGAAACCGGAGACGGAGCGCCTCCGGTTTCCTCTTTTTAAGCGGATCGCATTGCGGCAGAATCCGATCTGCCCTGCCGGGCACATCGATTTCGATGTTTCATCTGTATTCTGCTTCAGATTCTGCCTGTCTGCTGTTGTTTTTGCCGCTCCGGAAAATGGAGGATATTTTGGGTACACTATTTGAAGACCTGGGAGCTCAGTTCCAACAGAGTTTCATTGAGGGCGACAGATGGCAGCGCTATCTGGACGGTATCCGCGTCTCGTTTACCGTCACGCTCGGCGCCCTTGCCATCGGTATCATTCTCGGCGTCCTGGTCGCCGTCGTCCGCACGCTCCACGACCAGCGCAAAGGGAGTGACCGCGGCATCCTGCTGAGCATCTTCAATACGATCTGTCAGATCTACACGACCGTCATCCGCGGAACGCCCATGATGGTCCAGCTCCTGATCATGGGCTTTGTCATCTTCAAGACCAGCCGCAACCTGGTCGGCGTCGCCATCCTGTCGCTGGGCATCAACTCCGGTGCCTACACCGCGGAGATCATCCGAAGCGGCATCATGTCGATCGATCCCGGTCAGATGGAGGCAGGCCGCAGCCTGGGCATGGATTATATCACGGTCATGAAGGACATCATCATCCCTCAGGCCATCAAGAACATCCTGCCCGCCCTCGGCAACGAGCTCATCACCCTCTTCAAGGACACCTCCCTGGTCACTGTGATCGGCCTGACCGACCTGACCAAGGCCGCACAGCAGATCCAGGCCAAGACCTACCAGGCCTTCATGCCCTACATCGGCATCGCCATCATGTACCTGGTCGTCGTCATGATCCTGACCAGGCTGCTCGGGGTACTGGAAAAGAAAATGCGCGAGAGCGACCGGCGATGACCTGACCCCGCCTGCTTGACTGCGTAAAACCGTCCGGTCTGATCTGCATTGTTTGAATCACACCCGGTCAGTTACAGCATTTGCCGGGTCTGTTCTGCTCAGGACGGGACGACGGTTATATCTCAGTAAACCGATTCGTGAAAACAAGATGGTCTGAGTAAAAAGAAAGGAATCCTCCATGGCTGAAAATATCAATGCTGTCAATGCAGCAGCCAATACAGAAACCGCTTCGGGCAGCGACGAAGTCCTGATCCGCGTGGAAAACCTCAAGAAGGCCTTCGGCAGCAATGTCGTCCTCAACGGCATTTCCCAGGATATCCGACGGGGAGAAAAGGTCGTCATCATCGGCCCCTCCGGCTCCGGCAAATCCACCTTCCTCCGCTGCCTCAACCTCCTCGAGGAGCCCACAGACGGGCACATCTATTTTGAGGGGACCGATATCACCGCTAAGAATACGGACATCAATGCCATCCGCCGCAAGATGGGCATGGTCTTCCAGCACTTCAACCTCTTTCCCAATATGACCGTCCGCAGGAACATCACCCTGGCGCCGGTCCGCACAGGATACATGAAGCAGGAAGAGGCGGATGCCAAGGCCGAGCAGCTCCTGACCCGCGTCGGACTGCTGGACAAGGCGGACGCCTACCCCGCCAGCCTGTCCGGCGGCCAGAAACAGCGTATCGCCATCGTGCGGGCCCTGGCCATGGACCCCGACGTCCTCCTCTTCGATGAGCCCACCTCCGCTCTGGACCCCGAAATGGTCGGCGAGGTTCTGGAGGTCATGAAAGAACTGGCCGACGACGGCATGACCATGGCGGTCGTCACCCACGAGATGGGCTTTGCCAGAGAAGTCGGAAGCCGGGTCCTCTTCATCGACGAGGGCATCGTCAAGGAAGAGAACAC
>CACZIO010000032.1:4412-56011 GCA_902781215.1 uncultured Lachnospiraceae bacterium | reverse complement strand
ACGACCAGCTCGTAGTCGCCGCCGCTGCGGCGCAGGACCGGGTGCTCATGGCCGGCGTTGGCCGCGATGCCCTTTCCGGTGGAGAGCTCCAGGATGGCGAACCAGACCGTTACGAAGAGCTCCGCGTCATTGCCCTCGCAGAGCTGCTCGTTGACATAGGCCAGAACCTCCGCGGGACTGCCGCCCATCTGCGCCCTGTTTTTGATCAGTGTCTTGGCGATCACCATGAAGAGGGCTGCAGGGACACCCTTGCCGGAGACATCCGCCATGACCAGGCCCAGATGGTCCTCGTCCAGCATAAAGAAATCATAGAAGTCTCCGCCGACCTCCTTGGCCGGCTGCATGGTCGCATAGATGTCAAACTCGGACCTGTCCGGGAAGGGCGGGAAGATCCGCGGCAGCATGTCCGCCTGGATCTGGGTCGCAACATTGAGCTCCGCGCCGATCCGCTCTTTTTCTTTGGTGACCTTGAGCAGGTCTGTCATGTACAGCTTCATGTCCGCGAACATGTCCGACAGGGCGACCGCCAGCACCTCCATCTCGTCGCCGGTATGGATCTCGGGATCCGCCAGGATCAGCTCCTGCGGGTCATCGGTCTCCCGGCTGCTGGAGACGATCTTTTCGGAGACCTCCTTCAGGCGCTGCACGGGCAGTATGACCCTCTTTTTCAGCCATGAATACATGATCGTCATGGCGAGCGCCGACAGCAGGATGATCGCCCCGATCAGGGTGAGGACATACTGGATCCAGACACGACGGATCTCATTCATGGAAATATCCACGCAGAGAAGGGCGACCGGCTGACCGGCACTGTCCCGGATCGGCAGCATGCCGGTGAAGTCACGCCCAAATTCTGTCGTATCGGTGCTGAAGAAGGAGACATCCTCCTTCTGCATGCCCTTCAGATAGTTCCCCGCGACCTCCGGCGTATAGTAGTCTCCGGTCAGGCCGCCCAGAGTGACGGAATAAAAGGCTTCATTCTCCGCCTTCTCCTGTGCGGTGATCCCGGCCATGACATCCATCATGTTGTCCGTCTGCTCCGTGTTCAGAGGACGGACCATGTAGATATAGTGGATATCATAGTTTTCCTTGATCCTGTTGAGGATCTGCTGGGTCTCCTCGAACCTGTCCGACTTTTCTCCGGTCTCAATACAGCGGGCGAGGTCATCCCCGTCGACGGAAAGCGCCGTTGTATGCAGGAGGTCGCTCAGGTAGACCTGATACCGCTCGATCATTCCCCGGTAGTAGGTCATGAATCCGACCGCCCCCATCATCAGGCAGATGCAGAGCACGGACAAAACGCAGCCAAGCAGAAGGCTTCTGCCGAGGGATCTATTATTGGTATGCATGTTCATTAATTCCTTTCAGCGCACATTTCCCGCCGATGATATTTTAACCCGGCATCACCCCGCATCTGACCGGTCTTTTCTGTTCAGGCCGAAATGCAGGGCGCCGCAGGCGACAACTGCTCCCAGGAAGCTCCAGACCCAGACAAGAGGTCCGACCATCAGGTTTCCGAAGATCACAGGACCCAGAGATTCACCGATATTTTCCGAGAAATTGTAGATGCCCATCGCCTTGTCCTCTCCGTACCGCACGGTCTCCCGCTGCCGCAGGAACATCTCCTGCTGAGAGGGCTTGGAGAAGGAGGCGCTCACACCCAGGATGATCAGGGCCAGGACCAGGCCGGGCGTGTTTCCGGTCAAGACAAAGGCCGCGACCGCGATCACATTCAGGCCCATGGCGAGGTAGACAGCCCGGTCGCCCAGGGTGCGGTCCACATAGGCGGGCAGGCTCTCCCCCAGCATCACGGCCAGCTGCGAATACAGCATCAGGAAGAGTGAAATGATCGTCTCATTGTAACCGGCCCTGGAACAGTAGATCGGCACAAAGAAGAAGACAAAGCTGTTAAAAACAATGCAGGGATTCTGGACAAAGGCTATGAAGGTCCAGATGGGTTTTGCCCGCACGAAGTCCACCGCGGAGATCCGGCTGACCTCTGCCGCATCATCCGTCCTGATCTGCAGGTTCTTTTCCAGGCGCTGCGCCAGCCAGGAGCCGAAGACAATGAGGACCGCCCACATCAGGGCGACGACCAGAAAGACATTTCTCTGCCCTACATTCACTGCCAGAGCACCGCCGGAGAGCATTCCGAAGTTGATGCCGGCCAGACTGGCCGCGTTGTAGCTGTTAAAGCCGCTCTGCCGCTCCTCTTCATTCGGCAGATAGGTCAGGGCGACGTACATGGCATTGGAGATCAGGCCGACGCCGATGCCGTCCAGCACCAGACCGGCGATGACCGGGGCATAGCCCGGCACAAGGAAGAGGATCAGGTTGCCGCACATGGAAAAGCCCATGCTGATCATAAATATTTTCCTGACCCCCAGCTTCCTCACCAGATTGGCGCAGAACAGGGCCATGATACCCATGACGAATATATTGATGGTCACGGGCAGGGAGGCCGCCAGCCCCCTCCAGGCGAGGGGGACGCCCCGGCTCCTGTCGAGGATGAACACCGGCAGGAAGGCGGAGACCATATTGAAGGCTCCGAACACCAGGAAGATCAGCAGGCGGACCAGGTGCCCCGGCATGGCCTGCCTGTTCTCCTTCGCGCTCCTGCTGATACAGGCAGCTCTCTGGATCAGGAAGGCGATTGCCTCCGTGGACAGGACCCAGAGCAGGAGCAGGATGACCACAATGGACATGAGGACCTGCTGCTGCATCTCCAGGATCATCTCCTCGACCACAAAGGTGTCCGCGCCGACCGCAGCGACTCCGATCACATTCCGCTCTCCGTCCATGATCGGGATCTTGACGGACAGATAGGTACCGGACACATCCAGCACCTCATCATTCCAGACAGGTTTTTTGGTGGCGTAGACCTCGCTGACCTCTGCCGCCTCCACCTCGTCCAGCGGGAAGTAGACGCCGATGGACTGGTCCAGATAGGCCATGCCGTAGCCGCCTTCGTCATTCGCATTCTTCCTGAGGATATTGCAGTAGGTCGTCTGGTAAAAATCCACATTCAGCGGGAAATCGTGCTCCATCTCTTCACAGATTCTGGCGTAGGCATCAGAATCGAAGTCCGGTGCCCGCTGCACACTCTCCAGGTCAGATCGGGAGATGCCGGAGGCGACGATATAGCCCGTGGACACCAGCTGCTCCCGGATCTTGTTCATATAGCTTTCCCTGAAAGCTCCGATCAGGACAGTGCTGATGATCACACAGGCCCCGGCCGCTCCGCTGATCACCAGGAGGGATACGATCCGGGTCCTGTCATGTTCTCTGGACCGCATCCATATAGTCAGGCGGATGAGCAGGAAGATCAGCAGGGGGACCGTCAGGATGATCGAGATGAGGAAGATGGTCTGTCCGAACAGGTCCTCCCGGGATTTTGACAGTGTCAGATATTGCCGGTCTCCGCCGGCAGTTGTCGAAATGACATGCAGCCCGTCGGCGTCCGTGAGAAGCATCTCCCCGCCGTCGTCCGAAAAGGTCACTGTCTGGCTTTCCGTATTGTCCGCGACCACTTCCCCGGTCTGCGACGCGGGATCCACTTCCACGACACAGCACTCCCGGATATCCGTGAAATAGATCCGGCCTCCGGAGACCGTGATTCGGAAGGGAATGCGGTCCTCCTCGCCTGCGCGGGAGGTGGAATAGAGCAGGTCTTTGTTCCCTGCCGGATCGAACCGCTCCAGATTCCCGTTTTTGTTCAGGATGATCAGGTCATCTCCTTCAAAAACGAGGTCGCTCACGGCGTTGAAGGCATTGGTGTAGGGGAGGCTGACGACCTCCTCCTGACCGCTGTCTATATTTTCCGCACCGCCCAACAGGGCGGCCCCTTCCGGCAGCCTGTGGACCAGGATCTCATCCGCGCGGCACTCCGCCCACCGGACGTACCCGTCCCGCGCATCGATCCCGTAGATCCGGTGCTTGTTGGTCCGCTCCTCCTCATCGATATATTTGAGCCTGGACACGATCTCCTGCGGCTCTCCACTCAGGCTGTACCGCAGGATCAGCTCCCGGTCCAGGAGCATGCCGTTCCATTCCGACGCCGTCAGGTAGAGAGCGTCCTCCGTCACCGTAAAATCATCGATATAGAGACTAAGCCCCCATTCATCGGAAGGATCCTGAATGCGGAACTGCTCTTTTCCTTCCCTGTCAAAGGCGATCAGGCGGGAGTGCCCCTCGTCGATCGCATAGAGCAGATCACCGTGGCTGCGCCCTATGTAGCCGAGACTGAGGTCCGTGTGCCTCGTGCGCAGCTCCTCCGGCGCAGTGGCAAACCTGGCCGAAACCGCCATCAATACCATCGTCAGGATGAGCGCCACAATATCAATCGCCTGAAACTGACGCGCAAAAATCTTCTTTATCATATAATTTCTCATTTCCCGCCGGTCAGGCGGGGATATCTATGTCGACACACATTCCCGCAGGCCTGCCGGCAGGAATACGATTCATGTCTCTGTTCTTCGTTCTTTTTTAAGGGCCTGTCTGAGAACCGGGATCAAACAGGCTCACATCAGACTCACATCAGGATTCCCGAACAGGTCCGCTTTCCAGCTCCGATCCGTAATTTCCGTAGTCCTTGTAGCGGAGCGGCGCGCAGTAGAGGGTATTTTTCCCGTCTCCGCTGAGGAATTCTGGAAAGAGTATACAGCCGATCTCAAACACGCCCTTGTGGGCCTTTCGGCACTTGCGGTAGGAGTCCGTCTCATCCATACTGTTCACCTCCAGGATGGCTTTGCTGCCGAAGATATAATTCGGCAGGGCCGGCATGGAGATGTAGTCCTTGATGGACTCCAGCTTGGCATTGTTGGACGTGATCTTGCGCAGGACCTTGTTCCGCTCGATGTGGGGCCGGCGGGCGGTCTCGAACAGGTCCACCAGCTCCCGGTCCCGGTTGTGGACGACGGACAGCCTGGCGATGTGGAAATGGTCCTGCAGGCGTCTGATCAGGTCCAGGTACATATCGCTGATCCCGTAGAGGATCCGATCAAAATCAGCCATCATCTTGTCACCGAGCGGCGCCGGCATCCTCTCCGCCGCATAAGCCAGATATTTGCGGTAGGACATATCCGGCAGCGTGACCACCAGGGCGGTCTGCAGGGCGTCCGCGACCGCAAACGGCAGGTAGACATGCAGGTACTCCTGCCTGGTCAGGCCGGTCTTGTCACTCCGGAAAGCGACCTCCTCCACCTCATCCGCGTGAATGCACAGGAAAGAGGCCAGATCGCTCTCCATCACCTGGATCGATTCGTCATATTCATCATCCTCCTGCGCGACATAGCGCTTGCCTGTCGAATAGTCAAACCAGAATTCCTCCCCACCGCGCAGCCGCACCGTAGCTGTGACCTCGTGCTCACCGAACAGGCAGGGGCCGCCCTCCACGCAGACCGACTCCGGATCCTCCTCCAGGGCCTTTCTGATCATATCCAGGCGTTCCCCACAGTAGGGATAATTCTCCTTGTGCCTGAACTCCAGTTTCTTCAGCCCTTCCAGCTCCTCCGCCAGCTGATCATAGCTCATCAGGTCGGCTGACCTCTTAAAGCGGAGCTGGCCCTTCTGCAGGTCCGGAATCTCATAGAAATCTCCCGAGGCGATCTTAAAGTCCAGCATCTCCTCCGCGCAGGAATGATACACCGTCTCCTCCGGACTGACGCCTCTCGCTTCCAACAATCCTCGCACTGTATAAAACATTCTTAATATATTCTCCTGAAAAATGAAATTTGGACAGGCAGTTTTTTCCGACGGTCTCCGCCAGAGTCCCGCCGGCTCACCTGACAGGTCACCCGTCAGCGCGGGAAGGCCCGCCGGAGTGAATCGATGCTAACCCAAAATACATTATACTCGCTCATTTCGCGTTTGTCATTCCGGATCGGACCGCCGTTTGCGCAGGTTTTCTGCCGCTTGTGGAACTACGGAGGGGCCGCGGGGACGGTTCTCCGGTCCCTTTTCAAAGAGCCCTGGGAGGCCAGAGGGACGGTTCTCCGGCTCCTTTTCGGGGGCCACGGGAGACCAGAGGGACGGTTCTCCGGCTCCTTTTTTCATAAGAAAACAGGGGGACAAATCCGTCCGGACTGGTTTTCAGGGCAGAAAAACATCCGCAAAGGATCCGGCGCCACAGTTGCCGCAGGATCCTTTGCGGATGTAAGGAATGATTGAAAGCCATGCCTCGCCGCTTACTGCAGCGGGGTCATTCTATATCTGTTACAGCCTGAAGGATATACAGTCTGGAGTCGAAATCGCAGCTGGGCTTCTGGCCGGGCCTGCATTCGCCGGCGGCGTTGTCCGTGGTGATCAGGCCGATGCGCATGAGTTCGTCGCCGCCGTGGATCTCCCCAGTCGCACTGGGCACAGCCTTGCAGCATTCGCGGGTTTTCACCGAATCCGAAACCGGAACCGGGGGCTCTGCGGCGGATGCGGACAGTGCACCGGGCACAGCCGCCTCCATACCTTCGCTGACCCGGTAATCCATTTCAGGATCCAGTCCCTCCAGGCGGACGCGGTGGAAGGGCCCGTTGACCTCATTGAGGAACTTGTACCAGCCGACGATGGCGGTCCGGCGGTCTTCGCTGACGACCATCCAGGAGGCGAAATCGCTCTCGAAGGGGCTCTGCAGCCGGTAGAAAGTGCCAAACTGCAGGAGCTGTCTGTACTGCTTCATAAAGACGATCTGTTTTTTCACCTCCTCCATCTCCTCATCGGAGAGCTCATTCAGATCCATCTCGTAGCCGAAGGTCCCGAAGCAGGCGACATTGGCGCGTGTCGCGAGAGGCGTGCTGCGGTTGATCTGGAGGTTGGGGCTCCTGGACACATGCGCGCCGATGCTGCTGACCGGATAGCACATGGATGTCCCGTACTGGATCCGGATCCTCTGGGCGGCATCCGAGCAGTCGCTGGCCCAGCCCTGGGGCGCGTAGTACAGAAGTCCGGGATCGAACCGGCCCCCTCCGGAGGCACAGGATTCGAACAGGACCTCCGGGAAAGCCTTTGTCAACCGGTCATAGAGGTTGTAGACACCCAGAATATAGCGGTGGAAAACCTCCCCCTGCCGGTCCGGCGGCAGGGCCGCGGACCAGGCCTCCGTGATGCTCCGGTTCATGTCCCATTTTACGTAGGCGACCTGTCCCTCCCGGATCACGTCCGACATCCGCTCACAGATATGATCCACGACCTCCGGCCGGCTGAAGTCCAGAACATACTCGTTTCTGCCCGGGGACATGCTGCGGCCCGGTGTCCGCAGGACCCAGTCCGGATGAGCCCGGTAGAGATCGGAGTCCAGGTTCAGCATCTCCGGCTCGAACCACAGGCCGAAGGCAAGCCCTGTCTGACGGATCCGGTCCGCCAGGCCCCGGATGCCCTCCGGGAGCTCCACGCCGGCCTCCGCAGCCCTGGAAGCGATTTGCAGAATCTGGTCCTGGGTGAAGTTCCACTCCGTCACCTCCCAGTTGTTGATCAGGACGGGGCGCGGGCGGTCGCGCCAGTACCCCCTGGCCAGCCGGCGGCCGTAAAGCCTGTGGAAGGCCCGGCTCATGGCATTCAGGCCCTCCTCTGTGTAGACCAGTACTGCCTCCGGCGTCTGAAAGACATCCCCCGGTGCCAGCTTCCAGCAGAAGGTCTCCGGGTCGATCCCCATGCTGACGCGGGTGACGCCCCAGTTGTCCACCTCCGCCTGCGCCAGGAAATTGCCGGAATAGACCAGGGATACGCCCAAGGCCTCTCCCTGCCGCTCATCCGCATGCGGCCGCTTCAGGACCAGGAAAGGATTGTGGTGGTGGGAGGACGTGCCCCGTCTGCTCCCGATGCTCTGCACACCGATCCGCAGGGGGCTGGAGTACACAAACCGCTCCCTGCACCAGGCGCCGGACAACTGCACCATCTCATAGTCCGCGTCCGGCAGGTCCAGGCTGACACTCATGGCCGTATCCAGCATCACGGCCTGCTCTCCGCCGTTCTCGAACCGGACACTCCGCGCCAGGGCGGGAACATCCTCAAACACGGTGTAGAGCAGGGTCGCCCGCACGCCCGTCAGCCCGTCCACCAGGCGGAGCTGCAGGGTCTGTGCCTCCCTTTCATCCTCACAATAGGTGGCGGGCAGGCCGTCCAGGGCAGGCTTTCCGGCCGTCACCTCATGCCCCTCATAGACAAAATCGCTGATCCGGCTCCCGTTCTCCTGCAGGATCGTCACCGCCGGCTGTCGGAAGTCGCCGCTCCCCGCAGAGGGAAATTCCCGCTTCACCTGCTCCAGCGAGAACATGGGATCATCCTCACTCACCGCCGGCGAAAAGACGCGCGCCGCCTTCTCCAGCAGATGGTCAAAGGACGCCCTGTGCCGCACCCGCTTCCCGAAGTACAGCTGCCCCGGCTGCCCGTTGGGGAGGATCTTCATGATATAACTGTACCAGCGGTTCTGAAGATGAAACGTGCCGCTTTTTTCCTCAAAATAAATGCTCATGGTTCTGTTGCTTTCCTTTCCTTCCCGCGGAACCACAGGGACGGTTCTCACGGTTTCTTTTTCCCGGGGCTGGAGAGACGGTTCTCAAATACGCGGTCCCGTGCCGTCGCGGAGGGACCGGAGAACCGTCCCTCTGGAACCCTTTGGAACCTGAAAAGAACCGGTGAGATACGTCCCAGGTGGTTCTTGACAGCAAAAAAATTCTCGTGCTATCGTAAAAATGTCTTTATCATAATAACATTTCGTAAAAGGTTCCGTCTTATGAATGTAGAAATCATCCGCAACTCCGAGGGCGCCGTAATGGAGATCCACTCACTCCCCAATATTCCCCGCGCAAGCTTCCCGCCTGATCTGATGGCGGATATCCAGAACGACTACCGGGGGACCTCGCCCTACCACGTCAACTACTGCGGATACGAGCAGTGCCGCCCCGGCCACAAGGCGGGTCCCTTCGTCCGCACATCCTACCTGATCCACGTCGTTGTCCGCGGATCGGGCACCTACTATTACCAGGGGAAGGCCCTGCCTGTCACGGCCGGGCAGATGTTCCTGATCTTTCCGGGCGTCACAACGACCTACATCGCGGACCGGAGCGATCCCTGGGAATACGGCTGGGTGGGCTTCAGCGGCCACCGTATCCCCCAACTGCTCCACGAAATCGGTTTCACGGAAGAGAATCCCATTCTCAGCATCAAAAATGCCGATGTGCTGATGTCCATCATTCTCAATATGATGGATGCACAGAAAATGACGCTCTCGGATGAGCTCTTCCGGACGGCTGAGCTGCTCCGCTTTTTCGGCGGCATGATCGAGGGCCAGGATTCCGAGCCCTCCCTGGAGCGCGTCTACTCCGGCGAGACCTACGCCCAGGTCGCCCTCCGCTATCTGAACGACAACTACATGTACAAGATCAGCATCGCCGACCTGGCCTCGACCATCGGCGTCGAACGCAGCTATCTGTCCCGTGTCTTCCTGCAGGAGTACCACGAGTCACCCCAGAAATATCTGCTGAAGCTCCGTCTGGAGAGGGCCTGCGGCCTTTTGGAAAACAGCTCCCTGAGCATCGCCGAGATCGCGTCCCGGGTCGGCTACGACGACTACAGTTCCTTCACAAAAATATTCCGCCAGAAGATGGGCATGAGCCCCACCGAATACAGGAGCGCGGCTGCGGATATCCAGGCCGGTACCTGAGGCCTGCTCATGATTCCTCTGAAAAGACAATAGCGGCTGATGCCTCGTCTGTTTCACAAAATATTCCGTCAGGAACCTGCTCATGATTCCTCTGAAAAAACAATAGTGGCTGATGTCTTGCACAACAGCCACTATTGATCCGCCGTTCACCGACGGCTGTATATCCGTTAAGGACTCTTATGTGATTCGATTGTTCTGATCATCGGGACTTCCGTTCCGATATATTTTCTTACCCGTGCTGCTATGCAGCGCTTTTTTTTATTTACTGGTCAGCCAGCTTCTTGTTCATGTCGTCCGCGATCTTCTTGCAGACATCCTCCATCGTGGAGGGATCCTGCCATGCGGCGACGAAGCTCTGCTTGGCATCCTCAGCCCAGGACGAATCTCTGGAGCAGGGATTGGCAACCAGGGTCGCCTTGCCGTTTGCCTCCTCGAGGTAGGGGTTCAGGTCGATCTTGTCGGTGCAGTTGACCCATGTATCGGAGGTCCCTTCGTAGGCGCTCATGGTGACGCCCAGCTCAGCCTGCCTGGTCTGGCCCTCTTTGGAGCTCAGATAGGAGATCAGGGAGTAGACTGTGTCGGGATCCGCAACCTTGGCAGGTGCAGCCCAGCCGAGGCCGTTGAACATGGTGACGCGCTCGCCCTCGTCGCAGGTGCCGTTGCCGTTGGCATCGTGGAAAGGCAGATAGGAGACAGCGTACTGGTTGGAGCCGTCATCCGCCAGATCCTTGAAGGTAGGGACATACCAGGAACCGAACATACCCATGGCAACCTGGTTGGAGACAAAGAGGTTGATGTTGCCGACCTCAGCCATGGTGGACTGGTTGGGCATGCAGTCCTTGACCAGGCCTGCGTACATCTCCATAGCCTTCAGGGAATTCTCATCGTCATAGCCGGACTTGTCCTTGGCATCGTTGATGACATAGCCGCCATAGCTGTAGATGGCGTTGTAATAACCTTCCTGGTTGGCATCGGTGTTGCCGGTCAGACCGTACTGGGAACCATCTTCCTTGGTCAGCTGCGCGGCGACATCGTGCAGAGTCTCCCAGGTCCAGGTCTCATCGGGATAGGCGATGCCCGCCTCGTCAAACATGTCCTTGTTGTACCAGAGGCCGATCGTGTCATAATCCTTGGGTAGCGCATAGGTGTGACCGTCGTACTGATACAGCTCCACGATCTCAGGATAATAATTCGCCAGATCGGTGTTCTCGTCCTTTTCGATATAATCGGTCAGGTCGAGCAGGATGCCCTGATCCATATACTTTTCGGAATACTGAGAATGCATCCAGAAGACATCGGGCATCTGACCGCCGGAAGCGCCTGCCTCCAGAAGTGTCCAGTAGTTGTCCCAGTCGACGACCTCGACGCTCACGGGGATCCCGCTGGTCGCTGTCCACTCGTCACAGATCGTCTGAATGCCCTTCTGCTGCTTGGAATCCCAGATATTGACCACGACCTTGGACATGGCGGAAGACTTCGCGCCGCTCTCCTGCGCGGGTGCCTCTGCCTCTGCCGCAGCCGCCGTGCTCTCGGTCTGTGTCTGTGCACTGCTGCCGCCGGATGTTCCGCCTGAGGAAGCACCGCCGCCGCAGCCGGCCAGAAGCGTGACCGACATCGCTGCCGCCAATACGCCTGCCATTACCCTTTTTTTCATATTACACTCCTTCCTGAGTCTTGTTTTGGAACCATTCATAACAGAACGCCTGCATGAATCCATCGACGGGATTTCCTGTTTTCCGGTTTCCATGATTCCCGGAAATCCTGAAAAAACAGAATCTCTGCCCTGCAATGCATCATCGGGGTCTGTTTCAATGTTCCAATCCTCCCGTTCACGGAAAGTCCCCTGCGGGTGTTTCCGCTTTCCACAACTTTAACAGATACCGGTATCGGAAGCCCTGCACCCATGTGGCGGATATGTGGCGGAATGTGACTTTCATGGGAGAACCGGCAGAACCGTCCCAGGTGGTTCTTTCCGAAAAATTCAGCAAGTATTCAACAAGATTTCACAGGCAAAAACAAAAGCCTCGCAGGCTTATATGGTATAATAAACGCGTGCAAATGATTTATCGAACAGATGATATCCGTCAATCGATCACCCGAGTGGAGGTACCGATATGCGTGGAAAACAGAAATGCTGGATCCTGAAGGATATCCGCCGCAGGATCGCGGAAGAAAACGATATTCCCTTTGTGACCCGCGAATGTGGCTTCCAGGGAGAGTGCAGGGGAACCTGCCCCCGCTGCGAGAGTGAGCTGCGCTATCTGGAGCAGCAGCTCGAGCGCCGCGCCGCGCTTGGGAAACGCATTTCCGTAGCGGCCCTGTGCGCGGGGATCGCCATCGGCACAGCCGCCTGCGGCCCGGTGGGAACAGGCACATCCCCTGCCAATAACTCGCCGGACGACGTGGTCGATGATCTGTCCGGTGCCGTTGGTCCTGACGACGCAGGAATGTACGAAACGTCTGCGCAGGCGAGTGCCACTGCTGCCGCAGCCGGACAGGATGCCGGTCTCTCAGGGACATCGGATACGGGCGACACCGGTGACGACTATATAGAGCTCTCCGGCGAAGTCGCCTACGATTACAATGTGAACAGTGCAGACGGCTGTACGACTGCTGCAGCTGCTGCGACCGCCGCCACGCAGGCTGTGGCAGACCCGGATGACAAAAATGCAGTGAACGGCCCGGATGCTGTGCCGATCGATGAATTCGAGCTCATGGGCGATGTCCCCTATGATCCGGACATGGAGTAAGCTGCATGAATGAACCGCTCTATCCCCTCCTCAGCCTGGTCCGCCTGCGCATGGGAACGGACGGAAGCGGCGTGACGACCCTTGTCGCCGGCGCCGGCTGCCCCCTTTGCTGCCGCTGGTGCATCAATGCCCGCCTCCTGGCAGAGGCCCCTGCAGAGATGGTCACCGCCGAGGCCCTTCTGAAACGCGTGAAAATCGACGACCTCTACTTCCGTGCGACCGGCGGCGGCATCTGTTTCGGCGGCGGCGAGTCCCTCCTGCACACGGACTTTATCCGATGCTTCCGCGAGATCGCTCCCGCCGAATGGCGCATCACCGTGGAGACCAGCCTCGCGGTCCCGGCCGACAACGTCCTTGGCGCCGTAGATGCAGTCGATGTATTCATCGTCGACTGCAAGGATATGGATCCCGGCATTTATCACCGCTACACCGGCGGCGACAGCTCCCTCATGACAGAGAACCTGCGGCGCCTCCTGCAGAAGGCCGGGCCGGACCGGATCCTGGTCCGCGTCCCCCTCATCCCCCAGTACAACACTGCGGAAGACCAGGCCCGCAGCGCCGAACTTCTCCGGAAAATGGGTGTCAAGCGCCTGGATCTCTTTAGCTACGTGGTTCCGGATTAACAGTAAACAGCAAAAAACATCGCAGGAAGGCCCGAAAGGTGCTCCCCGCGATGTTTTCTTTTACTTTATCCTGTTTTCACAGTTATACAAGCTCATTTACAGGCTCGTCGCTCTTACAGCAGGACCAGGAGTCTCACTGCCGGATCACGCTTTGATATTATGATCCCCTATGCCCTCACCGATTCTTATTCCGGGATGTTTTAAAATCTCTCCGGGGATTTTCCGGAACTGATTATTTTTTACAAAAGAACAAAAGGGCTCGCAAGGGGATTCTCTTATTCCAGATGATCATGTGATCAATCAAATACTGCGCTTTTCCGGCAGTAATTATCAGGGGTGACAGTTTCCGCATGGCTCATATCCCTGGTCCAGCAGCTCCTGCCGGTCACAGGTTACATACCATTTGTTACTGTCCTTCATCTGCTTTACACTTCTGCAGGACGGAAAATGAAACTTACCGGTATTCGTATTCACCACATAGTCCATTTCATGTTTTTCCGGTTCGTTATGAACCTGATTTTCCGCACCCTGATTTCCCGCAGCCGGTGGTTCACCCTGATCTGTTTCGGAGTTTACAACATAATCCGCTCCGGGTTCTTCGTCCACATTGTTTCCTCTTGTAATATTCGCAGAATCGGCATCCAGATCCCCCGTCTCAATCAATGCAACCGGTTCGAGCGCTTCCTCGAAAGCATCCCCGGGCACAAATACATCCGCATCCGGGTTCTTCTCAACAACACAGAAAAGTTTTCCGTTTTCCACATAGACCTGAATATCTCCCTGCAGATCCGTTCGAAAGACCTGCATTCCGGTTTCTTTCAGTCGTTTTAATACCTCCTCCGATGGATGCCCGTATTCATTTTTAGCTCCGCAGGAAATAATCGCTGCGGAAGGGTGAACAGCATCCAGCCATGCCTGACTTGTTGAAGACGCGCTCCCGTGGTGGGCAACCTTGAGCACACTGCTTTTTACTTCTTCATCTGCATCAAGGATGCTTTCCTCCTCTTCTTTTTCTGCATCTCCTGTAAACAGAAAACTGCGCTTGCCGTACTCGACACGCAATACAAGCGAATTATTATTGTCCTCCCCTGTTTTCAACACAGGCCCAAGCACATTCACAACAGCACTGCCGAGCGTAAACTGTTCCCCGGCCTCAGGAACGGTGATGGCTATGTTTTGTCTTTCCAGATATTTCAAAAAATTCTGGAATGCTTCACTGTCATCATATTTGACAGGAGATAAGGCCTGATTGACGGTTGCATAGTTAAGGGCACCAGACAGCCCCCCTATATGGTCATCATCAGGATGTGTAGCGACAATATAATCCAGATGCGAGATTCCTTTTTCTTTCAGGAAGGAGTAAATTTTGTCAGATTGTTTCCCATGACCGCCATCAATCAGCATCGCATGACCGTCACAGACAACCAGCGATGCATCCCCCTGCCCGACATCAATGAAAAAAACTTCAAACTTCCCTTCCGGGTCTGTCTGATCATCATCCCTGGCAGAAAAATTCCTATTGAGCGGATCAGGGAAATCAGTGAGTTGACCGGTTTTACCGGAACTCTCCTGTGCCTGCCCTGCAGAGCGCTCAAACGACCATGCCTCCCTGCTGTCCATGCCGATGCAGAACAAGCAGATTGCCGCAAAAGCCAGCAGAATACCCCTCACTTTTTTCATCATCCTGCCACTCTTCTTTGGAATGATTTTCCCCGATGCACTTGCATATTTCTTCATCATATTCTGTCCTGTCTTATGCTGTATATGCAGAAATCTTTCTTTTCTGCTCTCCCTCTGTCAAAACCATCCTGATCAAGCCATAGATTTCACCCGATTTCTCTGGCAAAATGTCATATATCAGCGCTGTTCAATGATAATTTTACATTTTTCAGGAGAGCGCATCAATGTCTATTCTCTACATCCATCGGCCTTTATACTGCCTGATGATTCGATATCCAGGTTTACTCTGCCGGAGTGCGAACTTTCGAAATGCAAAGAGCCGCAGCCCTTATAAAAAAGACTGCGGCTCTATTTGAGAAACGTTTTTTGAAAGAAACGGGCAGGAACACAGACAGGAGGTACAGAAGATACGAAGCCGGGGCTCCGGCAGGAGGTGCCGGAGGCTCCCGGTATTCATTACGATCGGTGTCCCGGCCATCAGTGTCTGCAGACGAACCCGGCAAGCGGCGCCGGAGAGGCTCGTCGGAAACATAAGGCCGTCCTGCTGTCTTCCCGCATTTTCTCCAGTGTCGACGACAGTTCCCTGACAGGTCGAATCCGGCCAGGCACCAGGTCAGACGAACAGATTGGATAGGATCGTGTATGTGATAATACCGCAAAAAGAGGCAGGAATGAAGGGAGCCGGGTACAGATTTTCCGGAAAACAGGGTTTGATTTGGTACAGGCCCAACCATCAGGCGATCACTCATAATCTTTTTTTCGTTGCAGACAGGTTTCCCCTCTGATATGATGCGTGTAATGTGTGAGATGCGCCCGCCCTGCGCTGAATCGTCATGGATGTGCCGTGCGCATGCTGAATGGTCTTCACAGGGAGAGGCTCATCCCCGGAAAGACATCTTTCCGACGGCCATCGGTTTCCGAAGGAGCCTGTATATGCCTCGTCTCCGAAAACCAGCTGTCACTACTCAAAAACCAACTGCAAATGCTCAAAAATCAGCCGTATGTATTCAGCTGTATATTTTCAGCTGTATGATTTTTCAGCTGTATGATTAGGAAAAAACAAGGATTCTTCACATGCGAAAAAACTTCCATAAAATGAAAGCAGAATACCGTGTCTTCCTGCTCATCTTTGTGAGCTTTCTGCTGACGTCCGCCGCCTACCTGTCCTGGCTCTATCACCTTCTGGCTCTCGTCGGCTCCGGTGCTGCAGATCTGCTGACCATGGTCGTTGGATATGTCTGCCAGGCGGCCGGGATCGGCGCGACGGCGCTCTGCTGTTACCGGCGGAAGGCCTCGATCACCAGACCCGTGTTTGCTGCCGTCCTCCTGCTCCACGCTGTGTGCCTGGTTCCCGCTCTCCTGAGCCACCACCCGGCCGGCGCGATCTCCTTTGGCCTGCTCATGAACCTGCTCTACGGCATGATCGCCGCCTTCTATCTGCAGGAGCTGACCTTCGCCACAAACGGCTCTGCCGCGGCGGAACACCGCGGCCTGATCTTTGGTGCCGCCTACTGTGCCGCGTCGGTCGCGGCCCTCCTCCTCTCCCTGATCGGGGGCAGGAACGCCCTGCACGATGACAGGATCATCATCTTCTATCTCGTGCTGACAGGCCTTTGCGTGTGGCTGAGCCACTATCTCTATACAGACCGGGAAAAGGCAGCTTCAGAGGTACCGCCTGTCTCCCCCGAAAAGTCTGCCTCCCCCAAAAAGTCTGCCTCCCCTGAAAAGACTGCCTCCTCTGAAAATTCTGCCGGCTCATTCCTGATCCTGGCCTGCGCCTCCGTGTTCATCCTGAGCCTGGTCAAGAATATCGGCTTCAACTTCCCGTCCTCGGATATCATCGGCGGCGTGAGTCTGGAGCTGTCGCGTATCTTCTATGCCGTCGGCCTGCTGATCGCGGGCTTTGTCAGTGACAGGAGCCGGCGCTACGGCGCCATCAGCGCCTTTGCCTCGCTGATCATCCCCTTTGTCATGCTGGCCCTGACCGGAGAGCCCGTCTCCAGCATGATCTTCTGGTGCCTGGACTACTTCATTTTTGCCTACCTGTCGGTCTACCGGATCCTTCTTTTTTCCGACCTGGCAAAAGAACGGAATGCGGTCTGGCTGGCCGGCTTCGGCCTCCTCTTCGGGCGCCTCGGCGATGCCGCCGGCACCGGCCTCTACATGCTCCTGCAGATGCTCCTGCCCGGCAATACCGTGGTGCTCATCACCGCCGCTGCCCTCCTGTTCATCCTCTCCGTCTTCGTCTTCTTCCAGCTCTACCAGCGCCTCTACGCGCCCACGCTGATCCGCCAGAGAAGCGAGCAGGAGGTATTTGAGCTCTTTGCAAAAAAACACGACCTGACCGGCCGGGAGCGTACTATCCTCCGCATGGTCCTGGAAGGCCAGTCCAACGGCCAGATCGCGGAGCAGCTCTTCCTCACCGAGAGCACCGTCAAATACCACATCCACAACCTGCTCCAGAAGACCGCCTGCAAAAACCGGCGCGAGCTCATGCAGCAGTATACTGAGGACCGGGGGGAGGGCTGATAACCTGTTCGCTGCAGCTGCAACGCCTTTGCCCTGTCTATACTCTATGTAAAACGTTTATGCTCTTCTGCCTAAAACGTATATGTTCTGTGTAAACATATATGATCTGCATAAAGCGTACAGGATCTGTGTAAAGCGTCCATGACTTGAATCATACTTCTATGATCTGTATGAAAAAGAGAGAACTGCGACAGCATTTTCTGCTGTTTCAGTTCTCTCTTTTTTCCTTAACTCTTACTGGCCCTTGATCTCACCCTTATTAAACTTACAGGATTGAAGATCTGCCAAGATGGCCGGCTGTTTTCTGTTGATGCCTGTCGATGACTGCCAATGTTTGTCTTTGACGTTTGCTCGATAGCAGGCGCCAGTCTGCGGGATCAGCCCTGCTCATTGCCGGCGTCAGTTCCGTCAGCCTTTGTATCAGCTTCCGCTGTCACGGCAGCCTCGTCCTTTTTGCCGCGCTTGCGGACAAAAAAGATTGCGGCGATTGCGATCACACTCACTGCGATCAGGCCGATCCACAGCGCCCAGTTGCTGGTGTCGCCGGTGCGAGGGCTTCCGTTTGCCGTGCGGTTCGTCGTCGCGTTGGCCGTCCGGTTTGTTGTCGCGTTCGTAGTGCGGGCCGCGGTGCCGTTACCGGTGGCAGAGGATGCATTGACAGTGAATTTCTCCTCGACAGAGCCATCACCAAAATTGACATGCAGTGTATGCGTTCCGGCAGACAGCGTGTTCAGGTAAGAAGGCTTGAATGTGATCTTCAGACTGCCCTTCTCCACCGTGTAGTTTTTACTGTCAACTTTCTTCTTGTCGACCAGGATGCTGCCGCCATTCTGGAATTCCTGGTAGGTGATTGTATCGTACTCACTTCTCTTAATGGTAAAGCCAAGTGAGTCTTTGCTGTTCTTGGCCCACACAGCCGCGTTTCGCTTCTGCGGAACCGTGAAGGAATAACCCTTTTTGCCCGCAGGCGCAACTGCCACCTTTGACGAAGCCTTTTTCCCATCCAGGGATGTCTCGAAGTACAGTGAACCATCTTTGTTTTTGGTGGGAAGCACTGTATTTCCTTCGGTCAAATCTACAGTAACCGGCTTGGTCTCATCGCAGTTCAGGCACTTAAATGTGTAGGTGATCTGTGAGCCGTCTGAGGACATTTTGGCAGCAATTCCATCTGCGCTCATATCCCACTCATGGCCAGCTTTGATAACTAAGTCTTTTTCCTGAATCTCGATCTTCCCATCAGAATCAGAGAAAAGTTTACCACATGCAGTGCACTTATAGTGTGCTTCTCGGCCGCCCTTTGTGCAGGTCTTATTCTGCTTTTCCACCTTTTCCAGCTTATGCCCGGGTTTGATGACAGTGTCAATCTGTGTGATTTCCTTTGTCATCGCTTCATCACTGAAAAGTTTTCCACAGCCTTCACACTTATAGTGTTTAATTACACCCTCTTCCGTACAAGTAGCTTCTTTCCCAGGTACTTCCGTTTTCTTATGCTGATGCTGTTCTTCTACAGCCTTCCATATAGCCTTGACTGTTATCGGCCCCGTAATGGCTATTTCATCTTCAGGTTTTTTGTTCTCCCCATTAACATCCCAATAATCAAATGCACTTTGGGTTGGCGGTGTAAAAGTATCCTCTTTAGGGAGTTTCAACTTGTCTCCCTTATAAACCTCCTCCGGATTTTTATTGCCGGACCCGCCATTTGCAACATAAGTTACGGTGTATTTGGGGACCTCTATCTTCACGGTACGGGCAGCGTTTCCGCTTTCCTTACCCTCCGCAATATTTTGATATGTTACATTTTGCCCGGAAACAGTAGTTTTGATTTCAGCAATCCGATATTCTTCGGGATCCGTGACCTCCAACGGGCTCTTAATAATGATTTTCTTAGAGATGATCGCTGCCGGGCTGCCCACTGTATTCTCAGAAGTACCTGTCACAGAGTTCTCTTTTTCGCCCTCGATCGTCAGTTGTGCAAACGGCGCATAGATTGCGTGATCAGTGCCTGTAAGCTTATTCTCGCCCTTCAGGATAATTGTAAGTGTTCCATCACCCATATAGGAAATGGCCGCTTCAGCTGCTGATGTGAGCTCTGCCTTATTCAGAGTGATCTCGACATCATTTTTCCCTGTCTCACTGTTTGCGGAGACCTTATATTCAATGGTTCCTTCTCCGACTGTAACCAATCCGCTCGCAGCCGTTATCTCTTTTCCGTCGATGTGAAGGTCGGTGTTCGTTACCGGGTTGTTCTGACTCCCTCCACCGCCAGTCGTATTCCCTTCACCGGTCGTGTTTCCTTCGCCGGTTATGTTTCCTTCGCCGGTTATGTTACTTGTAATGTTACTTGTACTATTTCCGTTGACCGGGCCATTTTCAGTATTGTTGTTTCCAATATCTGAGGTGTTGTTGCCTGTTGTATTGCCCTTATTGTTTTCCTCCGGAGGAGTTCCAAGTGTTCTACTCACAGCGCCTAATTTTCTCTTCGTACTGACAGGCGTATCCTGGGAGGACGCATCTTCCGTATCGTTCTTCTCGTCATCTACAGAAGCTTCGCTGCTCTTCTGCTCCTCATTTCCGTTTCCGGTCTGATCGGCAGCTTCGTTCTGAGCAGCCGTCTCGTCCTTGTCGGTATCGGTCTGGTCGGCGTTATCCTGTGCTGCGTCGGTCTTTTCGTCAGATTTTTCTTCGTCTGTTGTTTCCTCGTCCTTTGTCTCCTCTTCCTTCTCCTCAGCGTCCTTCTTGTTTTCCGCTGCGGCGGGATCCTGGATGGTCACTTTGGAGACGGCCATGTTGCGGCCGTTGTTGGCGACAGCGATGGTCTGATAGGTGCCGCCCATGCCGTTGTTGCCCTCGAAGACATAGTTGTTCTCAGGGCCTGTGATCTCAAGGGAATCGTCAACGACGATCTTTTTGGCGCGGATGGTATTGCTGTTCTCGGATGCCGCCTGGATATCGATGGTGGCGCCCTTCTTGCCGGTCAGTTTGACAGTGCCGTCGGGCGCGTAAACGCCGTAGGAGGAGTTTTTGCCGGTCACAGCGTTTTCGCCCTCGATGGAGATGTTGAGGGTGCCGGTGCCGGTGTAGGCGATCACAGCCTCGGGGGGCTGTTTCTTTGAGGAGCCATTGACTTCAAGCGTGGAATCATCGAAGGTCAGGGTGATTTCTTCCTTATTTCCCTCGCCCTCACGTTTGAACTTGATCTTGCTCTCACCCGCCTTGATCGTGCCCTTTTCCTGGGGAACCGGGATACCGGCAATGGAGAGGGTGGCATTCTGTGCAGCCTCTCCCTTCTGTGTCTGGCCGGCATTCTGCGCAGCAGATTCCTGCTGTGAAGTCTGGTCTGCCTGGTTCTGATCCTGCTGATTCTGGTTGGAGGATGCGGGCGCCGCATCTGTATCCTCAGCTGTCTTCTCGAGCTTCGGGATCTTTTCGGTCTTGGTCTCATTGCAGCCGTTGCGCAGGCAGGTGAATGTCAGTTCACCTTCCCGGTCGGCGGTCGCCTCCCTGGTGACCCTTCCTTCGCCGCTGAAATCATGGCCAAGTGCCTTTTCTCCATCTACACGGCGTGTGTCACCGCAACGGGAGCAGACCTCTTCCCTGTAGCCATCCTCCGTGCAGGTGGGGCCGACCTCATTTTTCAGCTCATAGTCATGGCCATTTGCGCAGGCATCTTCCGCAGCGCTTGATGTAGGTGCGGTTGCACTGTTGTCCGCCGCAAATGTGCTCACTGACAGTGTCCCGATTGCCAGGACAAGGCTGGTCAGAATCGCCAATGCTCGTTTGCTTCTCATCATCAATCCTCCGACTCTCATGATTGCTTCGTGCCTTGTGCCATATCATTCGAGTATTTCTTCGTACAAAGCAGCTCATTGTCTGTTTCCGTCCTCAAACCGGCGCTCCGGTCCGGACAATCACACTTTCATCTTTCTTCTTCCGAAACCCTGATGATGCCGGCTTCCGGACATTCATGATCAACGATCATGACAAAATGGATGCAGGATGCACTATCAGCCGCGAGCCCTTTCGGATCCGCGGCAGGTATCTCCAGCTATTTCATTTTTTCATTCAATCGCAGTGTCATTGTACCACAAAATCCGCCGGATAAAACAGTGAATGCAAAAAAAAGCATTCCAATGCACTGACATGCTTTGGAATGCTTTTGTGTTTTGTGTTGAAGCTGCGAAGTTACTGCCTTTGCCGGGGAGAGAACTCCACCTGTCAGATCCGCCAGGCAGCGGCTCCGTTATGCCCTGGTATATTTGGGGCTGGGTCCGAACTGGTTATCGCCGGGCTCGCCGTCCTTGCAATACCAGATGATCAGAATGATGCCTCCGATCAGCGGGATCAGGCCAAGGAAGTACCATCCGCCGGATTTTCCGATATCATGCAGGCGTCTCCAGGAAATGGAGAGTCCCGGAACCAAAGTGGCCAGGCTGAAAATAGACTGCAGGATGTTGACGCCTCCATCCTCTGTATGGAAAATCATGCCGCCGATAAAAGAGAGTACCAGGGTTCCCAGGACGGTAAACAGGACCCAGTACCAGTATTCACTCCTGCGGGCACGGCCGCTGAAATTCGCGTAATTCCGGAAACCGCTCTTAACGGCCTCCACAAAGGAGACGCTGGGCAGCGGCTGAGCGGAATATCCGGCGCCGGCACTTGCATAGGAAGTATCATAAGCGCCGGTACCGGCCGTCGTGCCGCCGTAGCTGCCGGATGTACTGCTGTAAGTCCCTGCGGTATCGCTGCCGAAGCTTCCTGCGTAAGAACCGGTCGAATCAGTCTGCACAAACACATCACCAACGGGCGCGGCCTGCTGAGGTTCCGGCTGCACCTGCCCGTACTGCATGTGCGGCTCCTGGGAAACAGGCTGCTGCGGTGCTCCGCAGTTGGTGCAGAACTGCGCACCGTCTTGGATCTCACTGCCACAATTAACACAAAATGCCATACTCTTAACCCCTTTCTGTTACAGATTATGAAGAGCAATTACTCTATATCTTTTCTGCAGCTTCTGGTGTCTCATCATGTGCTCTGCTTTTCCGGCTGCGATTTACGCTTATTATATCACCATATCGTTAGCTGTGCCTGAAATAATAAGTAAATAACATTTTTATGTATGTTTTCTTTCTTGTCCTCCGGTCAAGGGCGGCTTGCGCATAAATCTTCTTTTTGTTATATTCGTCATTGGCTCTTAATCAACCACCGGCGTGTCTGCATAAACATTCTGATTTCAACGTTTCGTGCACCGTTTTACCGGTGATTGATTACAGGCCTGGCTGCAGGCGTTCTCTGCAGGAGCAGTCTGCGGGCACGATCACATGAACCTTTCACAACAGGAGGATTTTTTGGACAAAAAAGCAATTGCGGAGATCCGCAAACTGATGACCATGAACAACTGCCGGATCGACCGGATCCGGGGTTGCTATGTAGATGAGAACCGCGAGATCGTCACGGAGCTGCGGGAGACCTTCCTGGCGCTCGAGGAGTCGACGGTGGAGAAGTACTGTGAGATCTTCCGGCAGACGCTGGCCGGCAAGCCGGGCAAGAATCTCTTCAACCTGGAGTTTCCGCTGGCGGAGGAGGAGACCGGTGGCAGGCAGGACCTGCTCTACAGGCTGCAGCAGTCGGGACTCGAGGACAACACACTGGTGCGGGCCTTTTTTGACCGCGTGATCGAGACGGCGAAGTTCCCGGACAAGTACCTGATCCTGCTGGCGCACGGGGTCTACGACATTCCCGGGCGCGCATCGGACGGGTTTGATATGGAGGATGCCTCGGACTATGTCTACTCCTTCATCCTGTGCAGCCTCTGCCCCGTGATCCTGCTCAAGGAGGGGCTCTGCTACGACGATGTAGAGAAGACCTTCCTGGACAAGCGGCGGGACTGGGCCGTACAGAGGCCGGACGCCGGCTTCCTCTTCCCGGCCTTCAACGACCGCAACACCGACATTCACCAGACTCTGTATTTCGCGCGGCGCCCCGATGAGCTGCACGAGGAGCTCCCGGCGGAGCTGCTGGGCTGCCCCATGCCCCTGCCCGAGGAGGACCAGCGCGGGGTCTTCAAGAACGTCGTCGAGGCCACCCTGGGCCGCGACTGTGACTTCGAGAACGTCAAGAACATCCACGAGGCCATCGGTCAGCTGGTCGAGCAGGAGAAGGACAGCGGCGAACCGCCGCAGATCGAGAAGGTCCAGCTGCGCCGCATCCTCTATGAGAACGGCGCCCCCCAGGACGCCCTCGAGACCTTCGACGAGGCCTTCGACGCCGCCGTCGGCGAGGGAGGCACCCTCATGGCTGAGAACGCCGCCGACACGAAGAAGCTGGAGATCAAGACGCCCAGCCTCCGCATCACCGTCAAGTCCGAGATGGCCGACATGATCAAGACCCGCTTCATCGACGGCATCGAATACCTCACCATCCCCGTCGCCGACGACATCGAGGTCAACGGGATCCGGATCCTCCAGTCCAGGCGGGATTGAGCAAAAAAAGAACCACGAGATTCTCGTGGTTCTTCTTTGTTTCGGGCAGATACGTCCCGGGTGTTCAATTGTAGATAATGATCGCGGTTCCGGGGACGATGTTGTTGTAGACGGTCTCGGCGACGGAGGGCGGCAGGTTGACGCAGCCGTGGGAGCCGTTTCCCTGGTATTCGTTTCCGCCAAAGACGGTCTTCCACCAGGCGTCGTGGAGGCCCTGGCCCTCGTAGAAGGGCATCCAGTACTGGACCTTGGTGGTGTATTTCTTTTTGCCTTCGCCGCCGCGGAGGGTCGCGGGGCTCTCCTTGAAGGCAAGGGGGAAGGCGCCGGTCTGAGTCTCCATGTGCTGGACAGTATCACCGGTGACGACGTCGCTCTCGACAATGAGCTGTCCATTGACATAGTACCACATGTGCTGGGTGCTGAGGCTGACCTCGACATAGGTGCCGGCCAGGTCGTCCACGCCGTTCCTGCCCAGATAGAGGGGGTCTCCCCAGGCGCCGTAGTACATATAGACCGGCTCGCGGGTGACGTCCTCTCCCGCCAGGATCTCCTGGGTGAGCTGCGCCGCCTCCTGGTCCTCCAGGATGGTGTACCCGTACTCATTGAGCGTCGCGGGGATGGTGACCTGGGTCCCCAGGCTGGTGTTGAAGACGCGGTCCCGGTAGCGGGTCTCGTACTTCTGCGCCAGCTCGTGGACGTATTCCGTGACCTTCTCCTCCCGGACCTTGAGCTGGCCGTCCCGGATCTTCAGCCACTTGAAAATGGTCTTGAAATCCAGTGTCTGGGTCTCGCTTCCGAAGGTGTAGGTGATGGTCTCGCCGGCCACCGAATTGAGCAGCTCCAGCTTTTTCTGCATGTCCTCGTCCGACGCTTTCTTGTCCGGCGGGATGTACATGGACGCGGGAATGGTGCGGACGATCTGGTCCTCGCCGTCCTCCATGGGAGGCTCGGCCGCCTCTTCTTCGCTTTCCGCGCTTCCTTCGCTCCCCTTGTTTTCATTCGCGGGGTCAGCAGTCCCGTCCTCTGCGGAGGCCGCTGCCGCATCGTTTCCATCCGCGGCCTGTCCCGCGTCTCCGGTTTTTCCGGTATCTGCGCCGCCGGCCTCACTCGGGGCCGCTGCCGCTCCGGCAGATTCTGCGTGTTCAGAAGCATTCTCCTTCTGCTTCTCGACCAGGATGGTATCGATCTCGCTGCGCAGCCATTTCTGCAGGTCCTCTTCCTTCAGCAGGGTCCCCTGCACCTCCGGCTCGATCTCGCACTTCTTTTTCTCGTCGTTATAGAGGATCTTCGCGTCCTCGTTTTCCCTGCGCGGTTCTGTCAGGGCATCCAATGTGACCGCTTTTTTGAAGACATCCGTGTTCACTGTAAAGGACAGCTCCACGTTGAAGCGGTTGCCGTTCATCAGCGCGTCAATGACGGACTGGTGGTTCTCCTTTTCCGCTTCCATGCACTCCGTCAGGGCTTTTTCAAGTTTCTGCGTGTTCACCTGATAGCCGAGCTCTGCCACCGGCATGCGGAAAACTTCTTTGTTGTTCTCAAGAAGGATCACGTCCTCGTCCAGGGCACCCTCCGAGAGGAGCTCCGCCGCTTCAGCCGGCGTCCGGCCGGTCACGTTTCTGCCGTTGATCTCCGTCCCAACCAGGAACTCACCGTTGTCCTGCATCGAGCGCAGATAGCTGACGCCCAGTCCGGCTGCGGCCAGGACGATCATCGCCGCGAATAATATGATCGCATATAACTTTTTCATTTTCTCTTACGATTACCTCGGTTTCTCTGACCTTCTGATTGCGGATTCCGAAATCTTCCGGCCTTCCCAACTTATTATGACTGCCTGTTTTCTCCCCCCCCCAGACATTCTTTCCGAACATGCCGCTCGTCAGAGCGGCAGCCTGTGACAGGCTCGCGCATTTTTCCTCCTTGCGCAGGGAAATGTCTTTGCCTGTAAACAGAGATTGTATCATTATCCCCTCCGGCTTGCAACAGGGTGAAATCGGTTTCATCCACAATCCCGTCCCGCCTGTTTTGCGCCTGCAAATCCAGATATTTTTGTGCAATATTACTATATTTGGTTTTGTGCGATTGGTTTTTCGACCATTTTCAAGTTACCTTTTTGTTAAATCTGCTCAAATTTTGGTACTTTTCCCGATTTCCAAAACGCCCCGTCTGTTTTACAATTCTCAGCATCGGAAGCAGCGCTTCGAGACAGCGCAGAAGCTTCCGGGGTAAACTTTCCGGGTCGAACTATCCGGGTTAAACTTTCCGGGGCGAAGCTTATGCCGCCGGAGGGTCCCGGACAGTCCCGGACGGTCCCGAAAACAGGAAAACAAGAAACAGGGCTCAAACAGCAGGAAAAAAGGAAAGAAGAAAAAAAGGGGCCGGAAAACCGTCCCCGCGGCTCCGTCCCTGTGGCTCCCGGACGGGTCCGAAAATGAGAAATACGGAGGTATCAGGAAATGTTTGATATCATGAGCTATGCAGAAAAAAATCACGTCGAAGTCGACGTTCGTCCCGGCACAAAGCCGGTCGTGTGGGAGTTCTTTCTCCGCGACAGAAGTCTCGACCTGGTGGAGTTTACGCAGATCCTTGACCGCGAGCTGGTCCGCCAGCACAATGTCGACGCCTATCTGGAGGAGCGGTGCGACGTAATGATGGGAGAGATCCTCGACGCCCGCCGCAACGCAAAGAAAGCAGGCTGAGCTTTCACAGGAGCAGATGCCGAAAATAAACCGGCTTTTACAAGGGCTGCATGATTGGAAGCACCTTACCCGAAACAGCTGCAAGGCAGAATGTGTCCGATCAGCTGCAGCCGCAAATGAATATGTTTTTACAAACAGCACCGCCGAAGTCCTGATGATCCGAGGACACCGGCGGTGCTGTTTCTTTTATCCTTTTATTCTTTTATTCCTTTATCCCTTTATCCTTTTATCCTGTCTCCGCAGAAGACTCCGGCTCCAGGCGTATGCGCAGGCAGCGGGCAGTTCAGTTCCCTCTGTTCTGTCTTCTTCGTTCACGGCCGGTCCCGCCTCACGATTTTCTCTCCAGGAATTTCATGTATTCGCTGACCATGAGGGCGATGCGGAAGGTCATGGCGTCCTCGAAGGTGCGGATGTCGAGGCCTGTGGCCTTCTGGAGCTTCTCCATCCGGTAGACAAGGGTGTTGCGGTGGATGAAGAGCTGGCGCGAGGTCTCGGAGACGTTCAGGTTGTTGTCAAAAAAAGTCTGAATGGTCGCGAGGGTCTCCTGGTCGATCTGGCCGGGATCGTACTCCCCGAAGATCTCATGCAGGAACATCCGGCACAGGTTCACGGGCAGCTGGTAGATCAGGCGGCCGATGCCTAGCTCGTTGTAGGACAGGATCCTGCGGCCGGCATAGAAGATCTGGCCGACGTCCATGGCCATGCGGGCCTCCTTGTAGGACTTGGACAGGTCCTTGAGCTCCGTGACGATCGTGCCGTAGGCGGCGCGGGCATCCACCATGGTCTCGGTGCCCAGCATATCCACTGCCGTCGCGGCGCAGCGCTCCAGTTCCTCGTAGTCCTCCCCGGAGGCGAGAGACTTGATCAGGATGACACTGTTCTCCTCCACCTCTGTCAGGTAATCGCCGCTCTGTGTGGAGAAAAGGCCTGCCAGCATCTGGGCGGCTGCGGCTTCTGCCTCCAGGCCTGCCGCTGCTCCCCTGGCTGCATCGGATTTGCCGGGATCGATGTCAAAGACCACGACCGCCCGCGGCTCCGTGCTCGCGATGTGGAGCTTTCTGGCGCGGTTGTGGATGTCCACCATGAGCAGGTTGTCGAGCAGGAGGTTCTGGAAGAAGTTGCCGCGGTCCAGGCGCTCCTTATAGGCCGTGATCAGGCTCTGGAGCTGGCCTGCGACCATCTTGGCGACCATGAAGGTGTAGTCGCTGCTCCCCGTAGCTGTCAGGACATAGAAGGGATCGCCGTCATCCAGCACCTTGAGGAGGTAGCTGATCCCGATGATCTGGCTGTCCACTGCCGAGTGGGCAAAGCCGGAGACTATAGACGCCTCCGGCGGCTTCATTTCCGCCGTCGCCGCGATCAGGTTCCCGTTCAGGTCCTGCACGCTGAACTGTGTGCGCGTGATCCCGCTCATCTCCTCCAGGCAGGCTTTAATGATCTGTGATGTAAGCATTCTTTTTTCCTTTTTCTTTTGTACTGCTGATCTGCGATCCGGCAGGATTTCATCGGCTCAGGCTGCACTCCTGCACTCTGGCTGGGCTCTGGTCTGCCAGGCCCTGCGTCAGCCCTGCGACAACTTTTTATTCCATCTGTGGAACCTGAGACAGGTTCAGCTGTTCATGTAAAAGAGCAGTGCAGGTACATCCCGCACTGCTCTATTTTACTCAATCATTTTGCCTTTGCAAGTCCGACTGCGGATTCCGCGCACTCATGCGCACTGCATCTGCTTTCTGTGTGTGCCTTCTGCGCGTGCCGGCGTGAAGCTCCGGCCCGGTCAGACTTTTTCTTTCATGGCTTTTCTATGATGGCTTTTCCTGTGACGGTGCCTTCGCAATCAGTTGGCGATGGTCAGCTCGGTCTCTTTGTCGAAGATGTGGATCTTCTTGGTGTCGAAGGTGAAGGTCATATCCTTGCCGGGACGGATCTTGGTGTCGGGCTCGACACGAGCGGTGACAGCATTGCCGACCACGTCGAAGTACAGGAAGACTTCCGCGCCGAGCAGCTCGTAGACGTTGCAGGTCGCGTTGAACTTGTAGGCAGCCTTCTCCAGCGCCTCGGGGGAAGCGAGGATATCCTCGGGACGGATGCCCAGGATGACGGTCTTGCCGTCGTAGTTGCCGTCGATGACAGGCTGTGCCTTGTCAGCGGGCAGCTCGATGCTCTGTCCGTCGAGCTCCAGGTAAGCCTTGCCGCCGGAAACCTTTGCGGTGGCATCCAGGAAGTTCATCTGAGGGGATCCCATGAAGCCTGCGACGAAGAGGTTGCAGGGGTTGTCATAGAGGTTCTGAGGGGAATCGATCTGCTGGACAACGCCGTCCTTCATAACGACGATCCTGGTTCCCAGGGTCATAGCCTCGGTCTGGTCATGTGTGACGTAGATAATGGTGGTGCCCAGTCTCTGGTGGAGCTTGGCGATCTCGGTTCTCATCTGGACACGGAGCTTGGCGTCCAGGTTGGACAGCGGCTCGTCCATGAGGAAGACCTTGGGGCTTCTGACGATGGCGCGGCCCATGGCGACACGCTGTCTCTGACCACCGGACAGAGCCTTGGGCTTGCGGTCAAGCAGATGGGACAGGTCGAGGATCTTGGCGGCCTCTTTGACGGCCTTGTCGATCTCATCCTTCGGCACCTTGCGGAGCTTCAGGCCGAATGCCATGTTGTCATAGACGGACATGTGAGGATACAGAGCATAGTTCTGGAAGACCATCGCGATATCTCTGTCCTTGGGCTCGACGTCGTTCATGAGCTTGTCGTCGATGTAGAACTCACCGGAGCTGATGTCCTCAAGACCTGCGATCATACGAAGGGTCGTGGACTTTCCGCAGCCGGAGGGGCCGACGAAGATGATGAATTCTTTGTCAGCGATTTCCATATTGAAATCCTTGACAGCCTGGAAGCCGTTGGGATAGACCTTGTTGACATTCCTGAGAGATAAACTTGCCATTTTTTCCTCCTTAGCATTTGTCTCTGATCTGATAGAAATCTTTTTTAATCCTCCCGGCACTTACGATGTGGTTCCTTCTGAAATTCCTGCTGTATTCCGGCCGGATCTCTTTTCACAAGGCCACGGTATTTCACACCGGGTATCATTCAATCACAAGCACAAGTATACGTGAAAAAGCCTCTCTTCTCTATGGTACCCCTCCACAAAAAAATAACGCATTTCCTGTCTTTCTCTTTGTAAGGACAAGGCAATGCGTTACAGTCAGCCGTCAACATGCACAATATTTCGGTTATTTTTCGTCAAAGTGGCAAATGGGGTCAATCAGGCAAAACGTGAAGCCCGGTTTTCACAGGATCCCGGCTACGCGTCCTCGCAGTGGTCCTCGTTCTCACCGGGTTCCGATTCCGCGCTCTCGCCATGCGCCCCGTCTTCACCGGGTTTCAGCTCT
Source organism: uncultured Lachnospiraceae bacterium (assembly GCA_902781215.1). GTDB lineage: Bacteria > Bacillota > Clostridia > Lachnospirales > Lachnospiraceae > CAG-791. The sequence continues at coordinate 26,213 of CACZIO010000032.1, read as the reverse complement.
GCGCTGCGGCTCTCGATTTTTTTGAAAAAGGGACTGTAAAGGAGTGCACACAGAAAGCCCGGAAGAGACAATCCGAAGAGCAGCATGAGCGGCACCAGTGGCCGGACCAGGAGGACGAGGACCGGCAGCAGGAGGGTCGCAGCGACCATGCCGATCGTACGCGGGAAAGCCGCGACTGCCAGCACCGCCGCGTTCCGAAGTGTCCCGAACACCGTATTCTGAAATCTCGCCAGGAGCGGAAAGGCATACAGATACATCAGGAAAATAAAAATACCACCCGCGATGATCAGGAGCCTGAGAGCAGGCGGAAACGCGATGCCGGCGCCTCCGGTCAGGTTAACGTCCATGGCAAAGACCGCGCCGAAGATCAGGAAAAAGAGCCACATACAGGTCGCCTGCCGGAAGTTTTCTTTAAAGGCCTTGAAATAGCTCCGGACAATATAGCCCTCCTCGTTGCGCGCCATCTTCAGCAGGACGTAATGCATTCCTGTCATCGCCGCGCCGATCGTGATGACCGGCAGGCAGCATACCAGCGTGACCATATTGAGGATCACCAGATCCGAGATTCGTGACAGACCCTCCATGAGGGGGCTGTCTGATTGAAAAATACGCATAGTTTTCTCTTTTTTCTTTTTTTCGGAAGTTCCTATTGAATATTCTTATCGATCGTTCTTATCGAAAATTCCCTTTTACACTTTCCGACCATGCCGCTCGCAAGAGCGGCAACGCGAGGAGAAAGCCCGGAACGGGTTTCTCCGATGCGATCACACAGCATGCCGGAGCACGCAAGTGCGCAGGCTATCGCCAACAAATGCAAAGCATTTGTCCGAGAAATTCGTGAAGACGATTTCTCTTTTGCATCAGATGGAGGTTTGTGCTCCGGCACAAACCTCCGGAGTGAAAAAAATGCTATCGAGCATTTTTTTCACTCTTCGGCCGCCTTGTCGATTTCCTGCGAGACGACTTCCTTTGCCTTCTCCGCAGCCGCGTCAGCAGCCTGATCGGCGGCCTTCTCGATTCCCTCCGTGGCTTCATCCGTGATCGTCTGCCTGATCCGGTCCAGGTCATTGTCGAAATCTTTGCCGTCAGACTCTTTCCCTGCCGGGTTATTATTCGTTTTATGAGATTCGTCTGTCTTTGACGAATTCTTCGAATCTACCGAAGCCGCTGAATCAGTTTGGTCATGCGCCCCGGTCGACTTGTCGGTCGTTTCAGTCGTCTTGCCAGTCTGCTGTAGGGAGTCTTCGGTCTGATTTCCGTCCTGATTTTCGCTTTGTCCTTCGGACTGATCTTTTTTCTTATTTCCGGTGACACTGTCGATCAGGTCCTCCGCAATATCCCGGGCTTTGCCGGCCGCCTCCCCGATCTTTTCCTGGTTTTCTCTGCTGCTCACAAAAGCCCAGAGCCTGCCGGCGATTTTTTCAGCGGAGAGGCCCTTTTCGTCCAGTGCCTGCAGCGCCTCGCGGAGTTTTTCCTTTTCCGCTTCGCCGTCAATATGGGAGAGATCAACCTCGGGCAGCGGAAGCTTCGGGAAATGGATGGCGGAGGGATGCGTCTTTTCCTGTGTGTGTATCGCTGCCTGTGTCTGTGCCAGTGTCTCCGATCCTGTTACAGAGGAGGATGCGTGCTCTGCAGGGGCAGCCAGCCCCGTCGACTCTGCGGCCGCTGACGTGGCCGCGCAGACGGGCACAGCCACCGCCAATACTGTCATCAGCATCATGATCAACAGGAGTCTGGTTCTCATAAAGACCTCGCTTCTGATACAAAAGGGACCGGAGAAACGCCCCCATGGTTCCAAAGGGACCGGAGAACCGTCCCCGCGGTTCCATCCCCGTGGTTCCTTGTTGAAAAGGGAGACAGGGACCATACCCTGTCTCCCTGATATTCATAACTGGTGGTCTGCCCGGATGCCCGGACAGAACCGGCCGGGTCTGACCCCGGTGGTTTATCCGATCTCGCTGCCGGCGGGAACGTTTTTGTCCGCTTCGGGAACCATGAGGGCGAGGCTGCCGTCGGGTGCCTCGGCACAGAGGATCATGCCCTCGGACATGAGGCCTGCGAGTTTGGCGGGCTTGAGGTTGGTGATGACCATGACCTTCTTGCCAACCATTTCCTCAGGTGTGTAGTATTTGCGGATACCGGAGACGATCTGACGGACTTCGGAGCCGATCTTGACCTGAGAGCAGAGGAGTTTTTTGGACTTCTTGACTGCTTCGCAGGCGATGATCTCGCCGACCTGGAACTGGCACTTGAAGAAGTCATCAATGGTGACTTCGGGCTTCTGCTCCACTTCGGGGACGGCTTCTTCGGCCTTCTCTCCCTTGGAAGATTCCGCGCCAGCGGAATCTTCCGCAGAGTTGGCCTCTGCTTCAGCAGAGGCCAACTCTGCTGCGGCCTGTGCCCGCTGTTTCTCCATGATGACTTCGACCTTCTTCATGACCTCCTTCTGGTCGAGGCGGGCGAAGAGGATCTCGGGCTTGTCGGTCACGGTGAAGGTATCGCCGCAGCTGCCGTAGGTGCCGAGGGTCTCGTAGTCGCGGATCTGGGTGCCGAGCATTTTAACGGTCTTGTCCGCGGTCTCGGGCATGAAGGGTGCGAGGAGGGAGACGCCCATGGTGATGCCTTCGACAAGGTTGTAGAGGACGGTGGAAAGGCGGTCCTTCTTGGCCTCGTCGCGGCCCAGGATCCAGGGCTCGGTCTCGTCGATGTATTTGTTGAGGCGCTTGAAGACGGAGAAGATCTCGGTCAGGGCGTCCGCGGCACGGAGCTCTTCCATCTTCTTCTCAACAGCGTCATAGGCGGCGGTGACGACCTTCTTGAGATCCTCATCCGCTGCTTTTGCTTTCTCAATCTCCTCGGGAGTCAGAACAGACGCGCAGCTCTCGGGGATGACGCCGCAGTCCTTCACGGTACCGCCGAGGTACTTGTTGGACATGGCGATGGTGCGGTTGACCAGGTTGCCCAGGGTGTTGGCCAGGTCGGAGTTGATGCGCTCCGCGACCAGTTCCCAGGTGATCACGCCGTCGTTCTCATAGGGCATCTCATGCACGACGAAGTAGCGGACCGCGTCGACGCCGAAAATATCCACGAGGTCGTCCGCGTAGATGACGTTGCCCTTGGTCTTGGACATCTTCTCGCCGCCCTGCAGGAGCCAGGGATGGCCGAAGACCTGCTTGGGAAGCGGCACGCCCAGGGCCATCAGGAAGATGGGCCAGTAGATGGTGTGGAAGCGGACGATGTCCTTGCCGATCAGGTGGAGGTCGGCGGGCCAGTATTTGTCAAAGAGCGGATCGTTATTGCCGTCCGCGTCGTAGCCCAGGCCGGTGATGTAGTTGGTCAGGGCGTCCAGCCAGACATAGACGACGTGGCCGGGCGCGAAGTCCACAGGAATGCCCCAGGAGAAGGAAGACCGGGACACGCACAGATCCTGCAGGCCGGGCAGCAGGAAGTTGTTCATCATCTCGTTCTTTCTGGAGACTGGCTGGATGAACTCGGGGTGGGTGTTGATATGCTCGATCAGGCGGTCTGCGTATTTCTTCATGCGGAAGAAGTAAGCGTCCTCCTGGGCCTCATGGACAGGGCTGCCGCAGACGGGGCACTTGCCCTCTTCCTCGATCTGGGAAGGGGTGTAGAAGGCCTCGCACTCCTGGCAATACATGCCGCTGTAGTGGCCGAGGTAGATGTCGCCCTGGTCATAGAGCTTTTTGAAGATCTTCTGGACCTGGCGCTCGTGGTCGGCGTCGGTCGTGCGGATGAAGCGGTCATAGGATGTGCCGACCAGGTCCCAGAGGCGCTTGATCTCGCCCGCGGTCTCGTCGACGAATTCCTTGGGGGTCTTGCCCGCGCGGGCCGCCCTGGACTCGATCTTCTGGCCGTGCTCGTCAGAACCGGTCATAAAGCGCACGTCATAACCGTCCGCCCTCTTGTAGCGCGCGATGCAGTCCGCCAGGATGACCTCATAGGTATTGCCAATGTGGGGCTTGCCAGACGTGTAGGCGATCGCCGTTGTGATGTAGTATTTGCCTTTATTTTGCATAGCTTTTATCCTCCCTGCAGATCAGATCAGGGACAGGCATCCGTCAGGACCTGCAATTATGATCTGATAATTGTTAATATATGTGAAGCTTCCGCGCGCCGTGCTTCAAATTACCAGCACAGCACCTCGTGGCCCTTGTCAGTAACGAGCACCTGGATTTCCCACTGCGCGGAAGGTGAAGCTTCCGCGCCATACCATTTTCTACCAGCACAGTACCTCATGGCCCTTGTCAGTAACGAGCACCTGAATCTCCCACTGCGCGGAAGGTTTGCCGTCCTGCGTGTAGATGGTCCAGCCGTTGTCGGCATCCTGGAAGATGCGGTCGGTTCCCATGTTGACCATGGGCTCGATGGTGAAGACCATGCCGGGCACCATGAGCATCTCGGTGCCGGGCTCGGAGACGTAGCTGACGAAGGGATCCTCGTGGAACTCCAGGCCGATGCCGTGGCCGCCGATCTCGCGGACAACGGTGTAGCCGTTTTTGACGGCGTGCTCATGGACCTTGCTGCCCATGTCGCCGAGATAGGTCCAGGGGATGACAGCTTCGAGACCGATCTCGACGCATTCCTTTGTGACCTCGACCAGGCGGCGCTTTTCCTCGGAGACATTCCCTATGCAGAACATACGGGAGGAATCGGAGAAGTAGCCGTCCAGAATGGTGGAGCAGTCGACGTTGATGATGTCGCCGTCCTTGAGGACATGCTTCATGTCCGGAATGCCGTGGCAGACCTCCTCGTTGATCGAGGTGCAGACGCTCTTGGGGAAGCCCTCATAGTGAAGGGGGGCGGGGATGCCGCCCATGCGGACTGTGGTCTCATACACGATGCGGTCGATGTCCTCTGTGGGCATGCCCGCGCCGATCTCCTTGGCAACCGCGTCCAGGCAGGCCATGTTGATGACCGCGCTGCGCTTGATGCCGTCCACATGTTCCTGCGTCTTCAGGATGCTGTGATCGGGCACGATCGCGCCCTGCAGCTGAAATTTCTTCAGCTTCTCATCGAAATGCATGTGACAGGACTTGTACTTTTTGCCGCTGCCGCACCAGCACGGGTCATTTCTCTCTATTTTGTGCTTTCCCAAATGAATCATTCTGTGATGTTCCTCTCTATGTATGATATATTCGAAAGCCTTTTTCACGGCTAACCTATAGAATACCATTTTCAGGGGATTGCGTCTACCTCCAGCTTCCTATTATGCTCTGGTATGATCACGCCCTGATATGATCACGCCTTGTTATTCTCGAAGGAGTCGATGGCCCGGCGGAGTCCGTCGATGACGACCGGATCCTTCTCCGCCCGGAGCAGGTCAGCTGGCTTTCCGGCGCGGGTGACATAGGACTCATACATGGCGTCCTGCCAGCCGTGGGGAATGGGGAAGATCAGGCGGTTGTTCATGAGGGACAGGAAGGTTTTGACCGCGGGGTTCACGATTTCCGCATGGCGGTAATCAATGGGAAGTTTGTCAAAGATCATCCTTCCCGCGCGGTCCATCATCTCCATCTCCTGCTCTGTGAGAGGCTTGAAATTCTCCATGTAGGAGACGTTGTCTTCGACCTGTTCCAGTGTGGACATGCCGGACAGAACGACCATGACACCCGGCATGGAGGCTGCATAGCGGATGGCCCAGGAGGCTGTCGACATGGATCTGTCCTGCGCACGGAGCATGTCCGCCACCGCCTGCGGCAGGGGCGGCACCTGGGCCAGTTCCCCGCCCTTGACGGGCTCCATGACAATGACATTGCGGCCGTGGGCGACGATCGTGTCGTAGGCGCCCCGGATCGTCAGGTCCGGATCCGCCATGTCCGCGTAATTCACGATGATCTGGACGGACTCGATGTCCTCCTGCTCGTCCAGGATCCGCTCCAGGACATCCGCCGTATCGTGGAAGGAGCAGCAGATGTGCCGGATCTTGCCCTCTTCTTTGAGCTTGCGAAACTCATCGAAGGCCCCGATCCTGACCATTCGTTCATAATCCTTCTCTGTCAGCATGTGCATCAGATAATTGTCAAAATATGCCACGCCGGTGCGTTCCAGCTGTTCCTCACAGAATCGGCGTACGTCCTCTCTTTTGAAAACACTCCAGGTCGGCATCTTGGTCGCCAGAAAATACTCCTCCCTCGCATGCCGGGAGGTCAGCCCCCGGCGGACAGCCTCCTCGCTCTTTCCCGCGTGATAGACATAGGATGTGTCGAAGTAGGTAAACCCATGGGCCAGATACTCATCCACCATCTTGCAGAAGAGTTCGATATCCACCTCGCCCGATGCCAGTACTGGCAGCCGCATACAGCCAAATCCAAGTTTTTTCATTGCTTACGTTCTCCTTCCAAATCATATCGGTAATACAACCTGAATCCATTCCAGGTGGTTTCCCTTCTGCCTGTATTCCTGAAAAAGGCAGTTTCATTTGCCGGGTTCCATAAGATATTCGTCCACGCGCTCCATGACTTCCCGCAGGATCTGCAGGTCACGCATGGGATCGCCCGACTCCAGGGAGTGGTTTGTATCCGGAATATTGATCAGCGGCAGGCCGCAGGCCCTGCATCCCTCCTCGATCTCCGCGTCCGAGGCCCAGGGGTCGGCTGTCCCGTGAAAGACGATTCCCTCCTGCGGATGGAAGTCGAAGGTCGCCCCGACCGGCGTGAAGTAGACATTGACCGTCTTCAGACCGTGCCGCGCCGCAAAGGCAGCCGCCACACAGGTGCCGACACTTTTGGACAGGAACAGGATCTGTTCATATCTCTCCCAATCCACGTCCCTGAGAAGTTCCTCTGACTGCTCCATGGCCATGAGGAAGCTCTGCCGCATCTTGTCCGGGTCACCCTTTACTTTGGCAGGAAATCCCTGATAGGGTACCTCCCGCACTTCATACCCGTGCGCAGCGGCGACCTTCTTTGCATGATACAGCAGCGGCTTGTCGCAATGGTATCCGATCCCCGGAAAAACAACCGCCAGTTTCTGTTCTATTTGATTCTGCATCCTCTAACCCTCTGTCTACAAAAAAAGGGACCACAGAACCGTCCCTGTGGTCCCCGGCATCATTGTAAAACAGCATTTTCCTCGCTGTAGTTCCGTCCGCGGTTCAGTCCTCCCAGGAAGGGATTTCCTCCTCGGGGACGGGGTTGTCCATTTCAACGGCGCTGTCGATGAGGCGGATCAGTTCCCATACGGAACGGAAATGGACAGTCTTATTCTTTTCGATCCATGTGAGGCGGCCCTGCATGCTGCTGTTCTGGCGCTGCTGTACGCGGATAATGAACGAGCCCAAATCGCCGTGCTTGCTGAGGAGTTCCTGATCCTTCATGACTTTCTCCCTTTTTCCAAATGGTATGATGTTCTGTCGGTAATTGCCTGTTTTCTGTGTCTGTTGATTCTGGTCTGAGGTATTCTTTACATCGGCGGCTCCCCCGCCGTTTCCTGCCGCTCCCCGGGCTCTTCTGTCATCTTCTTCAAAAGACCGGATGCGGGTCCCGGGATGGGGGAAGTGAATACTGTCAAAAAACTGTTCCATCTCAAAGATGAGCTGATCAGCATTTTCAAAGTAAATGGCGTCTCTGCTGTATGCATGGTAAAAGCGCCCGCGCAGAGAATGGCCGGAGCCTTCATCCGCGCACAGGACGATCCCGTTGGGAGTACCGATGTACATCTGTGAATTCTGCGTTTTCGTGTCCATCTGGTCTTGCATCGCTTTCCCCATACACCTCCTTTCTTCTCGCCTGCAGCTTCTCATCAGATTCATGTAATATCCCTTTTTCGATATCCGATTTCTCTGATATCGACTCTCCTCTGATCAGGTCCGCTGCAGTTCTCTATGTAAATCCCTTTCTATGATCGCAGATGCCATTTCCTTTGCTGTCATGCCCCTATCCGGACCGATGTTGCTGTCTGTACCTGTCGGCAACGGCATACGCTGTCTCAAGCGTCAGATTCCTCCGACGCGTTTGACCATGTTGTTATATACCAAAGCGTCAGATCCCTCCGACGCGTTTGCCTCATGCTGTATTTCGCAAAGCGTCAGATCCCCCCGACGCGTTTGACCATGTTTTCGTAGTGGACGCAGCTGACGAGGGCGGTGGCTTTGCTGATGCGGCCCTCCTTGTAGAGGCGCAGCAGACTCCCGTCCATGGTGCACATGCCGTCGGCGGCGCCGGCCTGCATGGCACTGTCAAGCTGGTGGAGTTTGTCCTCGCGGATCATGTTCTGGATCGCAGTCGTCGATTTGAGGATCTCGAAGACCGGGATCTGACCGCCATCGACGGCGGGGACGAGCTGCTGGCAGACAACGCCCTTGAGGATCTGGGCAAGCTGGATCTTGACCTGCTGCTGTTGGTTGGCAGGGAAGACGTCCAGGATGCGGTTGATGGTGTTGGCCGCGCTGCTGGTGTGCAGCGTGGAAAAAAGCAGGACGCCGGTCTCGGCCGCGGTGATGGCGCTGGAGATGGTGTCGTAGTCGCGCATCTCGCCGAGCAGGATGACGTCCGGGCTCTCGCGGAGGGCGGAGCGGAGCGATTCGAGGTAACCGGGCGTGTCGATGGAGATCTCACGCTGGGTGACGATCGCCTTGTCGTGGCGGTGGATGTACTCGATCGGATCCTCCATGGTGATGATGTGGCAGTCCCGGTTTTTGTTGATGCGGTCGATCATGCAGGCCAGGGTCGTGGACTTGCCTGTGCCGGCCGCGCCCGTGATCAGGACCAGGCCTTTTTTATTCTCCGTGAGGGACAGGACCGATTCCGGAATGCCCAGCTTGACGGGGTCCGGCAGGCCGAAGTGGATGACGCGGATGACCGCTGCCAGCGACCCTCTCTGGCGGAATACGTTCACGCGGAAGCGCCCGAGTTTGGAAAGTGAGAAGGAAAAATCGTCGTCGATGCCCTTCTCAAGATTGGTGCGGTCGCGTTTGCTGACCTCATAGATCTCGTCCACCAGGCCGGCGATCGAGTCCGGCAGCATCCGGTCCGGGAGATTCCCGGTGCCGGACAGACGGACCTGATGTCCGTCACACTTGAAGGTGACCGGCAGACCGGCGACAATAAAGATGTCCGCCGCGTCCATTTCTATGGCTCTCTGTAAAATTTCTTCGATCTGCATATTCCACAATCTCCCTGTTTCCACTCAGGATTTCAGGATCTGTTCTCAGCCGCATCCATCTATGTCAGGTTTTCAGGATTGGTCTCTCCCTGCATCCATTTCAGGTTTTCAGGAATGATCCCTCCCTGCATCCATTTCAGGTTTTTAGGAATGATCCCCCCTGCAGGCTGCGGTCATTCACCCAGCCAGATATTTCCGATGCTGTTGTCCTCTTCCCATTGACGGACGACCGTCCATGCACGCACGGCATATCCTTTGTCACCGGTACTGTCCGGGGCAAGGGTGACCGTGAGGACCGTCCCGTCCTGTTCAAAGGTTCTGGTGATGCCTCCGCCCGGGGCCGGCGATGCGTCGAAGATCGCATTCAGCGGCAGTCCCGAGGAAACGGTGTCCGCTGCCTCCTGTAAAAAAGCCTGTCCCTCCCTTTCCAGGCTGTAGCGGGTCTGTACAGTCTCCGCATACTTCTGCGCCAGGCGCAGGTCGGCGCCCGAGGTCGTACAGGTCAGTATGGAAAGCGTTGTCAGACATATGCTGATGATGGTCAAAAGCAGGGCCAGCGGCCCGAGCTTGATCGGTACCTGGTGCATATGTACTCCTAATCCCGTCTGTTGATTGCCTGCTGATTTGTCTGCCGGCAGAAGATTCGGCGTTATGGCTTATCAGCTGACCCGGCCAGCCCGCAGCGGGCACGCCGCAGGCCGCCATAATTCAAATTTATCTGTCCGCAGGGGCGTAAACTGCTGTATCGAGGCGGTAGATTTCGGTTGTCCGGTCTGCGCCGCACACCCGGATCGTCACGTTGACGAGGTCCTCACCGGCTTCCAGGACCATTGCATCCGGATTCGCAGCTTCCGGATCTTCTGTTTCTGTCTCCGCAGCTGCCGGAGCCGGAGCTCCCCACTGTGTCTCCACGATCAGGGTGCCGGGCTGAATACCCGGGACCGGATCATTTTTTCCGGTCTTTGTTCCGTCCTTTTTCGAATTGTCGGAGCCTGCGCTCTGCAGCCGGTCAGCCGCCTGCTGCGTGATTTCCACCAGCTGAAGGTTTTCGTCGTACAGGGTTATGATGACAGTTTCTTCCGTGTCGTCCGCCGTCTGGAGAATGGCGTTGTTTTTTTCATTCAGGAGGTCCAGCAGGTCCTGCGGGCTGCCGGATGCGGAGACTGCCTCCGCCGTGTTCTGTGCCAGGGTGACAGCGGCTGTCAGCCTTTTGGCCTCCACGCTCTGCAGGCGTGCCCTGCCGAAGACTCTCGTCAGCACCAGTATGATGGAGATAAAGACCACGATCATCAGGAGCGTCTCCAGATAGAAGGCGGTGATATGCTGTTTTCTTTTCATATTCTCGATCTCTCTCGATCCGCCGTTTCTGAATACATTCCCCGAAGAACAATGACATCTCCTCAGGACACGGTTGACTGCGCTGTCTTCCGATCTTTCTACAGGATACAGTTATTTTCCGAAGTGTTCTGATCTTTCTACAGGATACAGTTATTTCCCGCAGTGTTCTGATTTTTCTACAGGATACTGTTATTCTGCGGTGTTCTGGCTTTTTCGCAGGGTACGGTCATTCCGCCCGCAGATGCAGGAGGACGCTGCCCTCATCCGTCCGCACGCGGAGGATGTCTCCTTCTCTGATCGCTTCAAAGGTCTGCGTCGCGCCGATCACGTTGCTGGCCGAAGGAGTCAGGGCGGCATCGGTCCTGGCGTACTCCTCCATGAGATTTCCGCCGGAGGTGTAGATCCGGACCGCGTAGCCGGTATTACCGTCCGCGAGGGCCAGCACCTGTGTCGCGGTGCCGTCCGCCAGCTTCGCCTCGGTGACCTCGACCGCACCTGCCGTATCATAGGCGCGAACCGTCGCCGATATATAGGAGAGCGTCGCCCGGGTCTCATTGTTGCCGTTCTGGACGCTGACCGTGTTGCGGTAGGTCTGCGCCCCGAAGATGACCAGCATCAGGAAGCCCGCCAGGAAAAGGGCGGCGATCCCGATGACATAGAGGCCGAGCGGCGAGGATCTGCTCGTATTCATGCGTGTTTCAGCCTTTCAATTATCAGCTTACGGAACCAAAGGGACGGTTCTCCGGCTCCTTCGGCGTCCGTTTATCCTCATTATGCCCTTTATTCACTAGCCATTTACTTACCCGTGACCGTGATCTGGGGCGCTATGTTGGACGCGAAAATGTCGTATCGGATGTAGTAATCACGCGTGTTGACCTGGAGTCCGTAGTTCTCCTCCAGGTATTCCAGGGTCGGCGGATAGATGCCCTCGACCGCATAGCACTGGAGCGCGCTGCGGCGGATCGCGTTCCGGATGGCCGCGGCGCTTTCCTCCGGCAGGTCACGCGACGCAAATGTCGAAGCAAAATATACCGCGAAGGCAATGATCACAGCCGCGATCAGCACCAGAGCTGCCGCAGGAAATCCTTTATTCGATTTGTCGGAATACATCTGCGGTCACCTCCCTGCTGAAGATTCTATGGAGACGAATTATTATCCCTGCCCCTCTTGCCCCGTGAAAATCCACTTGAATGTATGCGCCTTAGAGCCTCCCCCATGGTTCCGAAGGTTTGAGGGGCCGGAGAACCGTCCCTGTGGTCCCTCCGGGTGGTTCATCCGATGGAATTCATCATGCCGATGAGGGGCAGCATGACGGAAAGGAGGGAAAGTCCGACGGTCAGCATGAGGACGCCGGAGAGGAGTGGATCGACAATACCGACGAGAGTGTCGACCTTGGCGGTGCAGTTCTCCTCGAGGAGTTCGGTGAGGCGTCCGAGCACGGATTCCATGCTGCCGCTGCGTTCTCCTGCCAGGAGCATGCGGCCGTAAACGGGTTCAAAGAGCTCTTCGTCGTAGGCGGCCTGGGCGATGCTGTGGCCCTCCTCCATGCGGGTCACGCACTTGCGGAGCTTGTCTTCCACGGGACCGCAGTCGGTCATGGGGATGCTGTCGATGACAGCAATGTCCTGCATCTCACCGCTGGCCAGAAAAGTGCCGAGGGCGGAGGTGAAGCGGAACATGCCCATGTTGTCGAGGATCTCGGCGCAGAGGGGGATCCTGCGGAGAACCTTCTCCACAGCGCCCTTCCTGCCGCTGTTCCACATCCAGAGGCCGCCAAAGAGGCAGACCGCGATGATGATCATGAGGATCAGGGCGAACCAGCAGAAGCCGTAAGCCCAGTGGATATAGCTGTAGGTGGATACCGACAGGCTTCCTGTCAGGCTGTTATAGACATCTGTAAAGGCCGGCAGGACCATGGCCAGCATGACAGCCAGCACCGCGATGATCAGGACGATCATGGCCGCGGGATAGGTCACTGCGCTCTTGATCTTCTCGGAGATGGTCTTCTGCTCTTTGTAGTAGCGGGAAAGCCGGAAGAGGATATCCTCCAGCCGTCCGGAGCTCTCACCCGCAGCGACCATCTGCAGGGCATATTCCGGAAAAATACCGGATTCGCGCATGGCATCCGCCAGCCCGGCACCCTCCTCGATCTTTGCCTTCATGGTGGAGATCCCGGCTCCGAGCACTCCCTTTTCCTTATCGGCCGTGCCCTGCTCCAGGAGGGAGATCGCCTCATCGGTCTGTATACCGGCGCGCACCATCATTCCCATGCTCTCGCAGAAGGCGCTCACGCCGAGATTGTCCAGTTTTCTGCCCTGTGCCATAAGGTCGCTCCTCCCCGAGAGCCTGAATCCTGTGTAACGTAACTCCTATACAAGATGCCGAAGCACGCAAGCGCGCAGGCAATTGTCAACAAATGCAAAGCCTTTGTCCGGGAAATTCGTATTTCAAAGCCTTACACATAAGGGCTTTGAAATTGACGATTTCTCATTTCATCAGATAAAGCTCAATAGCAATAGACGTCCTTGTAGTTGCTGCCGTCGCCGACAAAGTTCCCGTCGGCGCCGTTGGCGGAAAAGGTGAGGTCCATCCGGTTCCACCTGTTGGCGGAGACCTCAAACTTGACCGTGACCCAGCCCTTCTCCTCCGTATAAAACATGTTCCAGGCGTGGTAGAGCTCGTTGGGCGAGACATAGCCGAAGATCACCTTGCACGGGATCCCCTGGCTCCGCAGCATGGCAGCCGCCAGAGACGCATAGTCAAAGCAGATCCCCTTGCCGGTGGCAAGTGTCTCGTCCGGGTTGGGCAGGTAGCCACTCTGCACTGTCCTGGCCTTTTCCTTATCATATTTGACGCTCTTGCAGACGTAGTCATAGACCGCGCTGATCACGCCGTTGACATCCGCCGCACCGCCTGCCAGCTCCTGCGCCTTTTTCACGCAGGCCGAATTTTCCGTGTAGTTGACATAATCGCTGGCGCAGAGAAATGGCGCATAGGAATCATCGATGGAGATCGTCTCATCGGTCGTATAGACCACCGCGTATTTGCTGCCGGCCACATTCTCCAGCACACGGAAAGAGTACATTCCGTCCTCCATCTGGAGCGGAAAAATGGAAGGTGTCCCGTCGGATCTCAGATCATAAGTGTAGGTCTCGCCGTCCTTGAGGACCTGGAATTTCAGCCGTCCCGTGGACTGTCCGCTCACGCCGACATAGCCCTCCGACGCCGCCGACAGGTCTATCAGGACACCGTTTTCACCCCGCGCCGCATCCCTGTGAAAGGTAGACACATGCATGGCCGGCGCCTTGTAGCCGGAGAGCGGCTCCGAAAGAGCCGCCGCGGGAAGTACGGGACTCTGCCTCAAATTCCCTGCCGCCAAAATAATCAGCGTTACGAGAAGAAGTAAGCCAATCCAGGTCTTTATCACAGAACGCGCGGCAATTCCGGCACCTTCTGCATATCCATTCCTTGCATTTCCAACAGAACGTCGGCTGTTTCCGGCTCCACAATATTCACTTGGATATAAAGAATACTTTGACCCAGAATCCACGCCTGTTACCTGTCTGTTTCGTGGCTGTTTCTGCTACTCTGCCGCAGTTGTACCGGCTTCCTCAGCAGCTTCCACAGAGGCTGCCAAGTGACTGTTCACTGCCGGCTCCGGCTTCGCATGCGTCTCATCCTCTTCGCTTGTTGCAGATGATTGCACAGATTCCCCCGGCTCCGCCTCATTCTGCCCTGGCGCAGCCTTCTCTGCCTCCTCGCGGGCCATAGCCTCAGCCAGGAGCTTTTCGCGACGCTCCTCCAGTTCCCGGTCATAGGCGATCGCGTCGCTGAACCGCCCCGACAGAATGTTCAGAAGGGCTCCGCAGGCTGCGAAGCAGATCATGCAGATCCGTCCGAAGCTGCTGCCGAACAGGATCAGCACCTGCCCCAGAATCGGAACGTGCCGCGCAACGATTCCGATCAGATTGGAGTAAGAGACCTCCATGAGGTCCTCGCTGTCGTTGGCGTCACCCTTCGTGACAAAAGTACCTTCAACGACTTTATTGTTGACCACACGGTGCATAACAACGCTGTCGCCGCTCTGAAAGGCAATGATATCGCCCTTTTCGATTTCTCCCGGTTCCGTCGGCTTTACATAAATGACACTTCCAATCGGGATCGCCGGCTCCATGGAGCCGCTGACGACGTTGTAGGTTCCGATCACACTGCAGAGAGCGGGCACATAAATGAGCAGTCCGCGTTTTTTCTGCGTGGAACTGCCGTCTGTGCCCGCTCCTTTTCGTTTCTTTCGTGAACGCTTCTTAGCCATGTATCCCTCTTCCCGGCGAAACTCTGCTGTCAGGTTTTCCTGAGGAAAACTGTTAAAAATTTATCCAAATATTAAAAGTTACAAATAAATGTTTTTGCAATTTTAGAAAAAATCCTCCGCAACCCGCAGGCTGCGGAGGATCTACAAATGCATTATTCAGTTACAAAAGCCGTCGGATGATCAGACTTCCTCATCCTCGTCTTCATCTTCATCATCGTCTTCGTCGCTGTCATCCATCGCGAAGCGTCTGAAGAAGAACCAGCCGGCACCGCCAAGGGCGATGATGATGGCCAGCGCAAGGAGAATCTTGGCCGGTGTGGACATGCCCTGTGCACGGACAACACCCTCTGTCTCGCTGTTGACGTTCGGAGTCTCGGTATTATTACCGGTTGTGTTGGTCGCGTTCGTATTATTCGTGGTGTTGCCGGTGTTATTGTTGTTGTACTCAGCCAAAGGCGTCTGCTGCTCATCGAGGTCAACGATCTCCTGAGGACCGTTGTTCGCGGGCGTGGTGCCTGCATTCGCAAGACCTGTTCCGGCATTGGTACCGCCGGGTGTATTGGTTGCTGTGCCGGTTCCGGTTCCTGCGCCTGTGCCGCCTGCCGCGGTTCCACCGGCTGTTCCGGTTCCAGTGCCGGTTCCTGCACCAGTGCCGCCTGCTGTGGTTCCGCCGGCCGTTCCGGTTCCGGTTCCAGTACCTGTGCCGGTTCCGGTACCTGTACCAGTTCCGGTCTGCGTACCAGTTCCGGTCGTTGTACCGCCGCCGGTCGTTGTCGTACCTCCAGTGGTCCTGGTCGTTGTCGTCGTACCGCCGCCGGTCGTTGTCGTCGTGGTCCTGGTCGTTGTCGTCGTACCACCGCCGGTCGTCGTAGTCGTTGTACCGCCGCCGGATGTGGTGTTACTGGTGGTATTGCTGGTCGTATTCGACGTAGTATTGTTGGTCGTCGCCGCCGGCTCTTCATTCTTGGTGTAGTAGAAGGTCCAGCTATTATCTGCCGCATTCTCCTTAAGCGTTCCGGTCAGGTTGCGATACAGAGGTGTATAACCATCTACATACAGGTAGGAAACGACAGGCTTTTCGCCTACATTTCCATAGAAGGTCTCCGCCGGGCGAAGGACCGTATTGGTCCCCTGCTCAAGATAGTTGATCGTATAAGCGACCTCACTGCCGGCGATACCATAGGCGATGACCAGATCAATATCCCTGTCTACAGTGAACGACGATGAATAGACTGTTCTTGTATTATTGTCTCGTCCACTTTCACGGATTCCAGTCGCATGATATTTGTTATCGTACTTATCTTTGATTTCGACATCCTGATAGCGGAAGTCCGAATACTGGTTGAACGCTGTCCCGGGTTTTATATTCTTTACGACTAAGGGGTCATCCTTTCCGTCAATCGTGCCCTTATCACCCGGGAAAATACGCACCGTGTATGTATAGGAATCCGAAGATGCCGCCGCTGTATCAGCCGCAAAAGCCGGCAGCGCCAGCGCCGCGATCATGCACAGTGCAATGAATACGGCCGCCGCTTTTACGAACAGTGTCCTCTTCTCTGAGGAACGAAGGCTTCCATGTCTGCTCATGCCTTGCCTCCTCTCTGTCTGCGGCGTTCGCGCAGGCTGTAGATTGCAAGGGCCAGCAGGAACAGTCCACTGACACCGGCAGCAATGAAATAAGGAACCATATTGGTTTCATCACCGGTGCGCACAACTTCATTCACCACATTATTGGTGCTGGATCTGGTGGTGCTGGAATTGCTTCCGCTGCTTCTGTTGCTGGTGTTATTGCTCGTATTATTGCTGGTATTATTGCTGGTATTGTTATTCGTAGCCTCGTTGAGCTCAACTGCAAAGTTCATCTGCAACTGTGCAAGTGTATCCTGGTAGTCGTTACCCTGTGTCTCACCTTCAAGCTCCACACGAAGATTGATCGTTCCACCTTCACCATTCTTGAAGGTGTCCAGATAGAGCCAATCCTCGCCCAATGCACTGGTTGCTTCATGAAGACCCTGACCGGCCGCACTGACACTCTCGCCACCGACTGTATCGGAATCGAAAAGGACTCTTTCCTCGCCGGTCTTGGAGTTGGTGAATGTCAGAGTATATGTGTAGGCACCACCCGACAGGGCTGTCTCATTGGCTCGTGTATCCTCCAGAGACTTAATGACTTTATTGGTCATATACCAGTCAACTGTCGCGGAGTTGTCATTTTTCAGGTTCAGCACGATGTCCGTGTAGTCACCGGGCTGCAGTCCCGAAACAGAGTCGGAAATGGAATTGTTCTTAAAGTCACTGGTCATCTTCTTATCAGTTGTAAAAGAAACATTCCACTGCTTGTCGGTGGGAACCAGCTCCGCAAACACGGAAATACTGAATGTCAGTGCTGTCACAAGCGCAAGGACAGCAGGAAAAAGGACTTTTTTCATTTTCATCACTCTTTTCCTCCTTTCCTTTACTCAAGCACCATCGTTCCGTTATCACGGAAGGAAACATCGCGGCCCCAGGCAGACTTGATGGCGTCGACTGCATTTCGCTCCTGAACCGCATCAACAGTTGCTTCGATGCAGAACCGCCAGCCGTCGTAGTCGTAGCTGGTCACGATCGTCTTACCATCGTCAGATGTTGTCTGCGTGACTTTCTTTGCGACGGATGTGTCGACGGAAAGTGTGCTGGTGAGCGGTGTCGATGTCGTATCTGTCCCGGAATTCAGCAGTTTATTGTAGTAGTAAACCGTGCGCTCCTCGGTCTGGGAGCTGGCTTCTGTATCCAGGATCCAGGCTCCGCTGCCGTCGCCGGTATCCACATTGGCGGGTGTCAGCTTGATCAGGGACGGTGCCAGGCCGGGTGTCGACTCGCCCTTGGCATTGCTGTCCGTAAACACCTTGTTGCCCTGCGGATCTGTCCAATATTTGTAGATCGTTACGCGGACCCATTCATTGATCGTTCCGGTATTCGCGACACTGAGTTCTTCCGTATACTCCTTGCCGGGAACAAATTCCTCTCCCGTCGCAAGAAGATTTGACAGCAGCACGCCCTTGGTCTCATCCCACTCATCCTGCGAATTCTTGATGTAATTGCGGTGTGCGACCTCTTTGGGCTGTTCGTCGTGCGCGCTCTTCTCCAACAGGCTTACGCCGATATCATACATTTCCACCTGTCCGGTGTAGGTCTCGGAAATCGCCAGAAATGCTGCGCGCGCTCCGCCGATCGTCGAGAAAAGAAGCAGTCCTGCCGCCGCCACAAACAAAATGACGGTCGCGATGGGTGAGGTGATCCATTTCTTCAGATTTTTCATCAGTTATCACCTCCTGCCCTGTTTGTATCCACCTTGGCATCCCAGTCAGCATCCCAGGGATTGATCGGATTCCCGTTCGCATCGTACTCGACCTCTGTGGTCTCATAGACGATGATGACGTTGAAGGGATCCTTGTCATTGACGCCCTGAATGTTCTCGACAGGAACGTTATTGATGCGGACATACAACGGATCCGCTGTAGCCTTTGTGGGATTCCCGTTCGAATCCGCGCCGGGTGCCAGCACTTTGGTGTAGTAGACCCAACCGTCCTCACGATAAGTCCAGTTGCTGTTTACGGTCTGGGCATTCGCATTCTGCTCTTCATCGCTGTAGGTCAAGGGATATTTTGCAGAATAACCACGAGCACGAACAAAGACCGGCCTGGAATCTTCGGAAATCTCGATATCGACCCTCTTGTTCCAGTTTTTAAAATACTCCTGAATGTGCTCTTCATGCCCAAGGCGGAGTGTAACGCCGCCCTTTGCGGTTGTATAGGTGGTAAAGTATGCCCACGCGATTCCCATCGTTGCGCTCATGACCAGCATAACTGCCGCTGCTGTCAGGAGCCAGATACGGAGGGCACCCGCTCTTCCTTTCTGTTCTCTCATTTTATCCATAGGATACTGCCCTCCTGTCAATTACCGGATGTCGGAGCCGGTTTAACAGTGGCACCTTCTCCGGCATCTTCCGAATTATCCGGTGTGCCCTGCATCAGTTCCCAGCCATTGTTATCATCATAGCTGAACTTGTTTGTCACGGAGCCGCCGCCGCCGGGCTTGTCATCATACTCATTGTCAAACTCGACTTCAACGGTCTGATAGGCCTCAATGACTGTGAACTCATCATCGTCAACGGTATATTTCTTTCCCGAGTAGACCTCTTCTACCTTCACATAGGTACCGACCGGAAGATCATTCACCAGTGCCCGCTTACTATTTGCACCATTGAATACGATGGAAACAAAATCGTGGTAGGTGACAGTCGGGCTGTCGCTGTCATAGTTTTCTTTGCTGGGATAGCCGGTCACTTCGAATACGAAGGTTGCATCGTCCGCAACCTGTCTTGTGACCGTTTCTCCATCGTCATTCGGCAGGGAAGTGATCTCATGCTCCTCATAGTTTGCGAGGTTCTTGACGATCGCCAAGTTTCCCTTCATCTCTGTCTGCTCAGGTTTGAGAGCGACTGCCACATCGAAGATCCAGGGACCGCGGTTGGCGGTATTGATCCTCTCCGAATCCTGCCCCGGCCAGATCTCTGCAGCCTTGGTCGGAATGGTGATCAGCTCCGGCTTGAAGGTGTATTCATAGTGCTGGGAGCGGGCAATCGTAACAACCGTCCCGTCATCTGTCTTCTTCGCATAGTCAGTAATGTTATTCCCATGCGCGAGGATCAGGTACATGCCTGCAGGGAGATCCGAGAAGCTGGCAGCGATGTTGCTCTTGTCGCCGTTGCCGGTCGTAGAATATGTGACCGCCTGTGAATAGAACACGGCAGGTGTCGCCGTCTGAACATCTCCGGCAGTCGGGGAAGGATCCCACTGGGTCTCATTGTTCTTGCCAAGGACCGTCTCCGCAGCTGCCTGTGATGCCTCGACCCACTGCTCATTCGTGGTATCAGGGCTGTTGGGGATGGTAATGCTGGCAAACGGCTTGGTATAAGCCCAGTCATAGGTATCGTAACCCGCTACAGGCTGTGCATCCGCGACACGGTAGATATCGATCTGCACATTTGCATCGGCGAGGTCCTGAACCAGCTGATCATTACCGGGAGTCACCTTCAGACTCCCGTTCTGTACACCCGGAGTAACATCAGCGGCCTTTCCGGCAAGCGGCAGGGAGAGAAACACAAGTATCGCCGCGAGTAATATTGCCGCGGGCCTCCATCTGGCGCCCGCCGCCCGGCGCTGCCGGACGTGTCTTTCATCTTTCATGGTTTTGTTCCCTCCTCTGCTGATCATGTGTATCCTCAGATGCATGTTTTTCGTAAACGATTGTCTTCCGTCGTGTTTTTATTTCTTTTCTTTTGGAGACGGGGCCCGGACTGCTGCCCGGGCCTTCCGGCTCCGAAAATATTGCCGTGTTATTGTGTTGTCTTGCCGGGTTCCTGTTAAGTTCCTCCGGGGGGATCGGTGTTGGGTCCGTCCGGTCCGGGTCCGGTGTTGTCGGGATCGGCGGCCTTGGGTTTGCTGCCGGTCTTCTTTTTCTTTCCGAACTTGAATTTCTTCTTTTTCTTCTTTTTGCCGGTGTCACCGAGGGCCTGGGCGGCAGTGACGTCATCGGCTGCCATCTGGCCGATGGTCTCCTGGATCTCATCCCTGGAGCGGTGCTCCTTCCTGCGGCGGTTCCACTTGCTGGTTGAGATCAGCAGGTAGACGAGCAGGATGAAGAGGATGGGCGCCGCGACGAGCGGTGCCACGATGACAGGCTCGAAGCGCATGGCGTCGGCGGTGACGCGGGCTGCGTCGGTGTTGTCGTTGTCCACGCGGTGCCCTCTGACGAGCAGGCGGTGGGTGTTGACGCCGTAGGGCGTGCAGGTGATCAGTGTACAGAAATCCTGATAGGGATCGATCTCGAGATCCTGCAGCTCCTGGGGGAGAACGATTCGAATCTGGTCGACCTCATAGGTGAGCGTGCGGTCGAGGATCTGGAGCAGGAACTTGTCGCCCGCCTGGAGCTGGTCGATGTCGGTGAACAGCTTCGCGGACGGCAGGCCTCTGTGTCCGGACACCGCGCAGTGGGTGCCCTCGCCGCCGATCGGGAATGAGGTCCCTTGTATGTGTCCGATGGCGATCTGCAGGATCGACTCATCGGTCCCGTGATAAATCGGGAGTGACACCTTGATGCTGGGGATGTCGATGTAGCCCATGATACCGGTGCCGGTGACGTCGAGGATGCTGTTGTATGTCTCAATCTCCTCGTCCGTCAGCATGAACCGCCCGGGCTTTTGCATGAGGTACTGGTTGAATGCTTCCGCCTCAGCCCACATGCGGTCGAAATCCTCTTTATCCATGTTTGCAACCTGCGCGGTATATCCTGCGATCGCGCGGGTCTGGTGGAAGGAGTTCCACCAGTCACTGAAGGTCGGATACACGAGCAGGCCGATTCCGATGAAGAGAATCAACACCAGAATGATATTGCCAAGCTTTTTTCTCATTTTCCTGTTTATCCCTGTCGATACGCCTGCCGCCGGGTCTGTTTCGATCATAGGGTGCGGGCGTAAGGTTATGTAAGGTTATGTGAGGTTATACGTTTTTAAATAAGAAGGAATACTGCGCTTTCGCGCTGCCGGAGCGCTGGGCCAGCCATGCTGCGGGCCGTTCCTGCCGACCGGCAACAGTTCCCGCTGCGCCAGCGTGCCTGAAGGCGTCGGCAAATCCTTCTGAAGACTGCCATGCCTTTCGGTCTGCCGTCAGCGGGCATAGATACTCCTGACAAGTTATTATACCATCCTTATTTAAACATATCCACCGTCACAGATACCGTCAATGCACCTGTTGAAATTGACTTAATCGGGATTTTTTTGTGACAGGAAGCGGGAAACGGGACCGGGTTTCTCATGACAGGGCCGGCCGGACACATCCTGATCCACCTGTTATGACAAAAAAACTGTATTTACGGACTCCGCGCAGAAATGTATAATAGAATTGCTCGAAAGAGTGAAGAGGAGCACTGCTATAGCGCAGGCGGTTGGCCATCATTTCCCGAAAGGAGGTGATGTGCATGCCTATTAC
>CACZIO010000032.1:0-4399 GCA_902781215.1 uncultured Lachnospiraceae bacterium | reverse complement strand
GCAACAACCGCCACTCTGCCAAGTGACGGTTGTTCAGGTAAAACCCTGATAACTATGATCTGAACAGAGGTCAACCGCTTGTCGCAGCGCTCCTCTTTTGCCGCCATTATACACTTCTGATATTATGTCTGTCAACGTGCGGTCAGGATCCGCGACCGCCCATGCGAATTTCCTGTATTTACGGATTTTATGAAGAGTTGTATAATAGACCTGCTCGAAAGAGCAAGAGGAGCACTGCTATAGCGCAGGCGGTTGGCCATCATTTCCCGAAAGGAGGTGATGCGCATGCCTATTACGATCACGATTCATGTGTTTGGTTGAGGAACTGACCGAAAATAACTTGACCATTTCGCGCAGAACGCTTGCCCGTGAACAAGGAAAAAAACGCAGGCGATGCGAGCATCGCTGAGGCTTTTTGACGCAGTTCCCGAGCAAGCGGGCAAGTGAAATGCCAAGTTATTAAGTGGCAGTTCCGTCCCATCACGATTCGCGTAAGAAGCAACAACCGCCACTCTGCCAAGTGACGGTTGTCTATGCTTTTAGATAGCCTTTAAACTTCCAGAGGTCAACCGCTTGTCGCAGTGCTCCTCTTTTGCCATTATTATACACTTCTGATGTTATGGCTGTCAATGTAGGCCCAAGGGTTTTGAGCCCGCGGTTTTGACCACGATACATCCTGCGGGCGAGGCACTGCCATGGGGACCAGAGGTTTGTCGTGAGATTCCCGGCCTTCCATTCGCGGGGTTTTCCCCGCTATTTTCTTATTTGTACAAACCTTCACCATGCAGGAGAGGGAGAAATTCATTGTGGCTGGCATAGACAGAAAACTTCCAATCGGTATCCAGGGGTTCGCAGGCTTGCGGATGGATCAGTATGTATATGTGGACAAAACAAAGCACATCTACAATCTCGTTCACGGAGGGAAGGAATATTTTCTGAGCAGGCCCAGACGTTTCGGAAAGAGTCTTTTTCTTTCCACGCTAAGGGCATATTGGGAAGGACGTCGTGACCTGTTCCGCGGACTGGATATTGAGCGCCTCGAGACCTCAAATCCGGATGCCTGGACACCGCATCCAACGTTTTTCTTTGATTTTCCCGGACAAAGGTGTCTACAACCCCTATGACCTGCTTACCGCTCTTAAGAAGCGTAAGTTCGGATCTTACTGGTTTGAGACCGGAACTCCAACCTTTCTTGTCAGGATGCTTCGGAACAATTGTTTTGATGTGCGGCGACTCACAGATGGCAGTATCTATACAACAGAGCGTATGCTGATGGACTATCGGACAGGGAGTTCTGACCCGGTGCCACTCCTCTACCAGACCGGTTATCTGACCATAGCGGGATACGACAGCGAGGATCAAATTTACACACTCGGCATCCCCAACGAAGAGGTCAAATATGCTTTTATGGAAAGCCTTATGCCAACGCGGATGACGCTCTGGATCAAATCGAAGAGATGAAATACGCCCTGCCCTTTGCAGCAGACCCCAGGAAAATTTTCCGAATCGGAGTATCCTTTGATTCCAGGACCCGCATGCTGGCGGACTGGAAAGTGCAGGAGTAATAAAAACCGACCCATTCCCGAGTGATGCGGGAATGGGCCATTTCTATAATTTACGTGGACATCCATCAGCCGGCTGGTTTCAGCGCGATCATGATAACGCCGATGACCAGCAGAATCGGCAGCAGGTCAAAGACAAAGCCGATCACGGACACGGCCAGCACAATGGAGATCAGGAACCCGAGACCGCTGAAAAGCCAGCCGAGGACCCGCAGTCCCGCGCCAAAAATAAAACCGATCACCTTCAAAAAAACAACAAACATAATAATTGCCATCAGTGTAATCATCGTTACCTTCCTTTCTTTCCTCTTCCTTCTCTGCAGAGGTATCAGGTGCCGCTCGCATCGTCAGATTTTTTCGAAACAATCTGCCTGTGTATCCACTGCTTCACACAACGAATCGCTTCTCCGGATGGATCGAGATACAAAAAAGACTTTTACCACATGGCACAGTTCGTGTCCTATGTGATAAAAGTCTTGCTGTCTCAATCTCCCGGGGCTCATCGCCCGTCCTGACGAGTATGATTCCGGCACTTTCAGCCGTTCAGCTACTCCCTTTTATCGATCAGAACCTTTCTGCAGATTCGTCTGATATCGCAGCACATTTGCTGACATATCCGCCTGCTGTTCTGATGAATGTAAGATAGCACAGGCGCTTCCGGGTTTCAAGATGAGTTTGTAAATGATGTATTGCGAAATTCTGAATTATTCATGAAACGGCCGGTATGGGCCGGCCTTCAACAGCGGGATATATCCCCCGGATCTCTCTGTGCTCCCTTCAGAGCACGCCGAAGAGTTCCGTCAGGTCCGTCGTCTCATGGAGGATCCGCGGGCTGTCAACATCTGCGTTCTGCAGCATGCTCTCGACCTTATTCTCAAGGGTGACATCAATGAATCTGTCAATATCTATGCCGCGCAGATGGAAAAAGAAAAAAGGATTTTCATCGAAGCGGACACCGATGCCGTACATGACAGCGGCCACATGTTTGCACATGATTGCCCAGTCAGGGCAGCTGCAGACGAAACTGATCTCGGCGGGACTCGGAAACAGGCCGTTTTCCCCCGTGAACAGGTCCTTGAGTTCCTCGGGAAATTCGCCGTTGATCAGCTTGTCGATGGTGCGGATCTTCCTGCCGCAGCGCTCGATAATGGCCTGGCATTTTTCCTCGGAGAGAGGACTGATCCGGATGTCCACCTTGTAGGGAACCTTGCGGCTTCCCTGGACACGGGCCTCTACTCTTCCTCCCCGGATCTTCAGATCTACGACCGTACCGGAGCGGAAGTAGCGCCGGCCCCGCTCCAGGCGGCTGGCGTAATCCGCGTACCGCTCCAGGTTTTGGCACCACGCCTGCCCCCACCAGCTCTCACAGATCTTCCGGGTTCCCTTGTGCGGAAGGGCCGGCTCATATTTCTGTCCCTTTTTGCGCGCCGCCTGCACGCTCGCCTGCGCCTTTTTCCGCAGTTCCTCCACTGCCGGCTGGGAAAAACTGCCGGCGCTGTTCCAATATCTGGACATGGCTGTACTCCATCATTTATTACATATCACTCTTTCCGACCATGCCGAAGCACGTAAGTGCGCAGGCACCGAAAAGGCTGACTGGTTTTCCGGAGAAGTTGTAATCTGACTGATTTTCCGGAAAGGTTATAAGTCTGACTGATTTTCCAGGGAATTTCTATTATATATGTTCTTCATCCAAAATATTCTGTCAGGATACCCGGTCTGCGGATCATACGCTTTTGGGACCATTCAGCAGAAATAATGACCGGTCTGCTGTGTGAAACCTCACACGACTGTCGCGTGCTTCCTACTCCCCGCCTTGCGGCGGGTTCCCCTTTAGGGGGTTCGGACTGCCTCCCCACCATACAGCCAAAGCTCAGCATCACGCTGCCGCAGCAGCGAGCGCCGCGCTGAGGCTAATCAACGTGGATAAGGTGCAGGTGCTCCTCTTGCTGACTGCCGGCAAAGACTTTGTGAGCTCCCGGATAAAATACCGGGCGCCGATGTTGTAGCTCGCGTTCAGGTCACAGTTGTAGATCTTCCCTGTGCTGAACTCGCAGATACTGTAGTTGTCCGCTGTCCTCTCCGACTCCCTGCCGCGTTTCACACGGCCTGTGCCGTCGAAGGCCAGCCGGCTCGTGTTCCACGCGCAGACCGTGGAGATCCGGATCCGTGCGCGGTGCGCCTTCTGCGTCACCATTTTTTGAACGTAAATGGCTTTCCAGTGGTGCAGGCGCTGCTTTCTGGAGCCGCGTTTTTTCCCTCGCAGATCCAGATGTTCCATGACGATGACATCGACATCATAGAGGACAGCGTTCCTTACGATGAACTCCGCCGTCTTCACGGCGATGTCATCCCTGTCCAGGCGGTCGTTCTCTGCGGGGAGCTTTAAGAACTTTCTCCCCGCGACCGTGCCGTCCGGTCCCATGACGCAGCAGGTACAGGCGCTGTTGATGCCCAGGTCCACAGCCAGGATCCTTCTCGCGGACGCATCCGTATCCGGCAGTTCGATCTTTTCCTCAAAGGCGAAGTCCAGATACCACAGCTTCCCCCGCTTCTGCAGGGTCGGGACGCATTCCTTTCGGTTTTTACAGTTGCGGAGGATGTAGTCCACATCCCCTTTGCGAAGGCCGACCTCCAGCCAGTCCCATGTGTTCCTGGTGAAGACCTTGATGGACGCCGTATAGGTGCCGGTGCGGACGAACATGTTGTCCCTGTACATGGCTGGGTATACATATCCGGCAGAAGGGGATCCGGGATGCTTCCCCCTGGTCTTCGGGTCTGCAGCCTCCCAGTTCCGGAGATTTGAACGATAGGAGGAGACTTTACCGATGGCCTCC
>CACZIO010000031.1 GCA_902781215.1 uncultured Lachnospiraceae bacterium | reverse complement strand
CATCACCAAGATGATGAACATCGAGCGCAGAAACGGCGAGGACAAGCCCGTCATCAGAAAGGCTCTCGTCGAGCTCGACGGCGCTCCCTTCAAGTTCTTCGAGGCCAACAGGGCCAAATGGGCAGTGGAGACTTCCTTCCTCTATCCCGGCGCTATCCAGTACTACGGCCCCACCGAGGTCTGCGACGCGACCACCAAGACCCTGGCGCTCGAGCAGCAGAAGTAATCTTTTCTGTGAATAGAGATTTCTACAAATAAGAAATTTCTACAAATAAGAGATTTCTACAAATGATCCAAAGCCCCATGCTGCGGCACACCCGCGGCATGGGGCTTTTCTATATCTATTTCATCTGCATCCGGGCCCGGAACAATCACAGCCCGATCTTCTCAACGATACCCCGGCCAATCTCGAAAATCTCTCCGTCAGCCTCAGCAATCTCCCGGTCAGACCGATCTGTATTCCGGTCGCATATATGTTATTACGACCGATTTTTCACTACATTACGAAAGTTTGTGAAAGAAATGTTAAATGTTGGTGACCTACGGGCTTTTTCGGGTTCTTTGACGTGTGTTTTGACTTTTTCTCTGGTATGATACACCTTGCTATAAAAATATATGAAAAAAACTTCAACAATATGTACGGCAATACATACTTGCTTAAATAGAAAGACTGGAATGACTAAATGAACGGACTTCTCAGAAATATTGAAAGAATCCTCCGGAACCGCAGGACCAGAAGAATGCTGCAGCGGACTATCAGCATGTTCGCGGCGATCGTGGTATTCTTCACAACATATGCCCTTGTATTACCGGCGATCACGATGGAAAAGACCGCCGGGTGCGGGATCGAAGAACATCAGCACGATGATTCCTGCTACGAGGACCAGCTGATCTGCGGTCTGGAGGAAACGGAAGAACACCAGCATACGGCAGACTGCTATGAAAGAGTCCTTGTCTGTGGCAAGGAAGCCCATACCCACAGCGCGGCCTGCTACCCTGCGGATACAGGCGCCGAAGAAAGCACTGGATCTACAGATTCCCGGGGTACCGTGACAGAGGGCACAGCCGGTGATGGCGTGGACGTCACCGTGGACAGCGCAGAAGGCGGGCAGATCGAAGTTCCCGTCTCCGATTTCTCTGACGGAACAGTGAGCACTGATTCGTCTGACGGGTCCGGCCAGCTCACCGACGGCCTCCTCACGGAGGACCCGGCTGCAATGGCGACGGATCCCGCAGCTGCTGCCTATCCTGCCGCTGTCTTCGACGGTACCATCGATGTGCGCGGGGCAGCCCTGACCACAGATACAGAGGTGGGGGCAGCAGACGGCCTGCAGACCCTTCCGGAGGAGACCACCAGCCTCTTTGTGCACGTCGAAGCGGATGAGGAGACCTTCCCCGAGGGCACGACCATGGTGCTCTCCGAAGTGACTGACGATAGCATTGACTCCGTCGCGGCCGCCGTTGAGGGTGCCCTCAGCACCCAGGATGCAGCACTCAATGCCGGGCAGAATGCACAGGGCGAACAGAGTTCACTTCAGATGCAGAAATTGACCCGGACCCGCGGCTTCCACGCCCTCGACATCTCCTTCTACGATCTGGAGGGAAACAAGATCGAGCCCCTCAGACCCGTCAGAGTCAGCATCACCTCGGATGCCATCAGGACAGCGGTCCAGGACGAGACCACTGTCCCTGTTGTCGTGCATGTGGAGAATGAAACCGCACAGGCAGCAGCTTCCAACGAGGCTTCCGGCGATCCGTCTGCAGAAAATGCATCGGATGAGAACGCAGCCGCAGCGACGGATGTTGTGATGAATTCAACCGTCGTCGAGGCGGCGGAGACCACCGAAGCAGCCGCCACCGGCAGACAGGATACAGCTGCAGATGTCGAGCAGGCTCTCGATACCCTAACCTTCGAAGCCGGCGCATTCTCTGTCTATGCCATCGTGTATACGGTGGACTTCCACTGGGAAGTGGATGGAAACACCTATGATTTCAGCATTCCCGGGGGCGGGTTTGTGTCACTTGCAGACCTCGTTGAAGTGCTGGGTATAATTGACGATACGAACTATGAGGAAAATCAGGACGAAATTGGGTTTGTAATTCCAGAAAATGCTGAGGATGACACCGCTGACGAAAGGGAAGAAGAGAATGGTGTAAATTCCGATACGAATACATCGCTTTTGCCGGGCGATGTGGAAGTCAGCGAGGCGACGAGGAGATTTATGGCGGATGTTGCTTCTGTGGAATTCAGCAGCCCGAGCCTTGTGGATGTCAGCAAGGTTACCGAAAGTACCACGGTTGGTCAGATCAGGAAAAGCCGTGGACTGGAAGTTGAGTACAGCGCGGAACTGACAGAAGAACAGATCGCGGAGATTAATGCGCAGACGGTAGAAGCCGGAGACTGGGTTCTGATTTCCATGCATGCATTTGATACGGAAGAAACGTTGACGGTTTCTATGAAAGGTGGTGAAGCCTTCACGGTGAAGGTGACGGATGCGCAGCTCAAAACGCATGTGCTGACGTCTGACGGGGTCGGCTATTCCATTACCATAACCTATGATGAAGCGGCTGGAATTCCCGACGGTTCCGAACTTGATGTACGTGAGATTACCCCGGATGAGGATGAGGATATATACCAGGCTTACTGGGATGCAGCGGAGGAGCATCTTCGAAATGAAAATGATGCAGCCGGAATTAGCCGGGCTCGCTTCTTTGATATTTCCATTATATCGGATACTCATAAGATAGAGCCGAAGACGGCAGTTGAAGTGAAAATTAAACAGGATGATCCGGTTGAGATTTCTGAAGAAGGGAACCTTTGCATCGTCCATTTCGCGTCAGAAGGAATAGAAGTGATCAATGACCTGAGTGTCAATGAAATGGCAACGGAGATCACTTATATGCAGGATGGCTTCTCAGTAATCGGGGAAATATCAGTCACGAACTCCTCTGGGTGGCCTGTCATTAACGGCCAGTATGTACTGGTATTTCAAGATACTGCCAATAACAAGTATTATGCTCTGGGAAAAGACGGCACGCTGAGAGAAGTCAAAGTGGCAGGAGAAACCATTGTTTTTCTGGGCGAAGGGACAACGGATGTGTCCTATCTTGATGATTACGCATGGTTCCTCATGGGAAGCGGTGCAGACGGCAGAAAAAGGGCATACTTGTCTACGGAATACTACTCAGGGAGCGGATCTTCCGTACAAGGAGGAACGTATATTGATCTGATTAGTGATAGCGGATTTAGTAACAGTGCCAGACAGCTTTTCTTCAATACTGCCAGCAATATGATTTACAGCAGTTACTATAATAATCAATATACGTTTTCTGTAACGAATGGAGTCTTGTCGCGAGTAACAATATCAGATCCAAAGGCATCGCCGATCCTTTTTGCACAGGTCGATGGATTTATTGCGAACAGCAGTGAATCGAACAAATTTACTCAGATTGACGTAGAATCCCTCGTTACGAAATTTCAGCGACAGATGACACAGGAATTGATTTCTGATAAAACGGCGAAAGTACAGGACTACAGTAATCGTATTTACAGAATAGAAATCGAAGCGTCTTCGGGTCACTATGAGATTTCCCCGAGCATCCATCTTGAATTTGTGGTGGATGCTTCCAGATCTATGTTTTTTCCCACTAGTCTGGATCTGGAAGGCACTCTGAGTGGAAACAGCAGGAGCAATCTTGAGACATGGCTGAAGAAAAACGGAAAGACAAATCAAACCTATTTTGTCATTTCGGATCCAAATGGCGCCGCCACGGTTTATACAGTATTCAACAGGAACAATGCCTGGTACTATGTGGATGCATCGAACTACAATCCTCCGGATGGTGAGGTTTATGAAGGAAGTCTGGTCAGCGGATGGAGTGTGAGCAATCTGAATGGAAATATCTATACGACGGATATTACAGGTTATTCGTCTACTTCCTATGGTAACCGGTATAAATGGGTCAGCCGAATTGAATATTTGAAGCAGGCTGTAAAGGCGGCGGCTCAGGTCATTTATGCTGTGGATGCAAATGCGCAGCTGGGACTGGTTACGTTCAATTCGAATACATATGATAAGGGAACATTTACGAAAGAACAGGCAGAGCAATTCTATCAGGCTCTGGAGAATATCAGCCTGGCTGGAGGTACAAATCAAAGGGATGGTCTGCAAAAGGCAATTGACAAATTTAATGCAGATACCCGAAAGAATGAGCATCAGCTGATCGCATTATTGATTACTGACGGGGCACCGAACTGGAGAGAAAACGGCAAACAGGTTGCCAACAGTACGGCATGGACTGAAATAGGCCAAAAAGCAACGGCATTGAAGGCGCTGACGGATGGCGACGGAACAGCGGAACTATACTGTCTTGGATTGAGCCTTGAGAATGTGGGTACAAACAAGAGCAGCTTATTTGGGGTGTCTTCTGGAACGGGTTACAACTATAATGCGGAGGATGCGGCGGCAATCGTTGACTGCATTACACAAATCGTAAAAAATGTAGTCCTGCAGGCGAATCTTGTCGGGCAGGTAACAGATGTGATTGATTCAGCTTTCTATCCTGTAACCAGTGACGGGACGCCGCTTGCAGACGGAGACTGGATTGCCTTAAACGGTGAGAAAGTCGCAGCTGGAAACATAAATGCGGCTGGACAGGTGAAATATAACAGCGATAGTGATACATGGACTGTAGAGTGGAAAGATCAGGAATTTGACTGGCCCCAGAAAGATTCGGCAGGAAATATTACGGGATCTGGATGGAAAGGGGTTCTTTATGTCAAAGCAAAAGAGAATTTCCTGGGTGGAAATGCCATCAGTACAAACGTTGCAGGTTCGGAAATAAAAGCGGAAAAATATATCAGCAAAACCGGAAGCAAAATTGATTTAACAGGTGAACACAGAAAGGATCTTTCTACCCCTTATGTTAATGTCGATGAGCTGGCTCTCACATCCAACAGCACACAATGGACGGTCTATCTTGGTACAGAAGTAGATCCGAAAGGTCAGTTGGAAAAGCTTCTGCAGGAAATCGATATCCGCAAGGTGGTATCCGGTGACAAAGATGAGATGATCACATCCAAAGATCAGATGCTGGGTGGAACAAATGACTCATCCAAGACGATGAATTTGATGGAGTATCTTGGAATAGATACTGACGAAAAGGTCACCTCTCTTATCGGTGAGTTGCTTTCAAACGGGTCAAAGACTTACAAGTATAACAGTAATTTTGACTCAGCATACGGGCATGGGTATGTCGGAGATATTGTGATATCGTTGGAGCAGACCTCAGGCTGTTATAGCAAGGGCAATCATGCGACAGAAGAGGTAGGAAAAGATGCTGAGTTTACCCTTAAGGTAGCGTATCAGCCGAAAACGAACAGCGTTCGTGAAACTGAATTAGGAATAGGGACATCAGATTATCATACTACGCCAGGCGGTTCGCCCGGAGATCCGGTTCCTGAGACTGGCAACAACATGACCAGCAGCAATCATCATGTGATCAACGTTTTTGCAAAAGGTCTCCAAATTACCAAGAAGGATCAGTCCTTTACGAACCCCCTGACTGGTGCGGAATTCAAACTCTATCGTACTGCCAGAGCCGGAGAAACGACGGGTCTCATAACGATTGACGGGAAACAATTCTATCCGGTCGCTACATTGGATATGACATCCAATAGTGTTGCGGTAATTGATAAGATTGAAGCACTTAAAGAAGGGGAAACATATTATCTGGTTGAAACGAAGGCCCCGGCAGGCTATATTATGCTCGCCGAACCGATCCCTGTAATACTGTCCCTGACGAACAGTTACACGCCTAAGCCAACAGGCACTGCAACGGAAACAAAACCGGAATCCGGACTCTACGACTGGGTGCAGAAGGCAACACTTAGTTTGGGGCCATCAAGCTGGGTGAAGCGAACCGATTCTACGGGTGATACAGACCTGACGAATACCGGAATGAGTGCAGATTCTCAAAATGAAACAGTATACTATGAGATTGCTAACAACGCCGGTTGCGAATTACCTTCCACCGGCGGACCCGGCACACGGCTCTTCACACTTCTTGGGTCGGTCCTGATTGCGGGAGCAGGTTTCCGGCTGTGGATGACTCGGAAAAGAACTGACCTTGCAAAGTGAACGGTATCCTCCGGGCATCCATTGTCATCCTGCTTTAACGTCTGATATGAATTTTAGAATATACCCGAACGGGTGCAATTTTCGCCTGAAATATGGAGCTGCACCCTTTCGGGTATATTATTGTGATATTTCGTTGTAATTACACCCGTTCGGGATTATAATAATCACATGAATAAAATTGCTGAATTTATAAAAAATGAACGAAAGAAAGCCGGTCTTACACAGGAAGAGTTTGCTCTCAGAGCCGGCCTTGGGCTCAGATTTGTCCGGGAACTCGAACAGGGAAAGGAGACAGTTCGCCTTGATAAGGTCAACCAGGCACTTGGCATGTTCGGAATGGAGACAGTTCCGGGCGAAATTGACAGAGAGGATTTGTAAATGGGCAGAGAGGGTAAGGTCTTTGTGCAGGGAGAATATGCCGGACTTGTGAAGGAAACGGATGAGGGCTACGAGTTTGCCTATGATCCTGTATATCTGGCCAAAGAAAAAGCGCTTCCTGTCAGCCTTACAATGCCAGTCAGGGAAGAACCTTACAGGGCGAATACCTTATTTCCTTTTTTTGATGGTCTGATCCCGGAAGGATGGCTTCTCGCGGTGGTCGAGCGGAATTGGAAGATTGACGGGAAGGACAGATTCGGTCTGATGCTGGCATCCTGCAGAGACTGTATCGGCGACGTTCATATCGAGGCATGATCCATGAGCAGATGTTTATGTTGCAACAAGGAGTTGGCCGGGGCAAGTGCATATGAGCTGAAAACAAGGTGGCATACAAAATGTATCCGCCGCTTTTTCGGGACGGCGCAGATTCCTGAGCTGGACTGCTCGGAGAGTGACCTGGAAAAACTTGCGAATACAACTGTCAGCAAGGGACTCACTGTTCCCGGGGTTCAGAAAAAGCTGTCTCTTCATCTGGAGACCGTTGATCAGACAGCGAGGCTGACAATTGTTGATTATCCGACCGGCTACATCCTGAAACCGCAGTCAAAAGAGTTTCCCTGCCTGCCGGAAGCGGAATATCTCGTCATGAAGATGGCGGAGAAAGCAAAGATCAAAACGGTTCCGCATGCATTGATATCCATGCAGGGAAAATATGCTTATATTACAAAAAGGATTGACCGGGATCATGACAGGCAGTATGCCATGGAGGATTTCTGTCAGCTATCGAACCGGGTCACAGCGGATAAATATAAAGGTTCCTACGAAAACTGTGGAAGGATTATCAGGAAGTATTCCAGAAATGTAGGATTGGATAATACAGAATTGTTTTACAGGCTGCTGTTCTGCTTTGTCACGGGAAACTCTGACATGCATCTGAAAAATTTCTCACTGATTGAAGATAAGCCGGCCAGCCGCACCTTCTTTCTTTCCCCGGCCTATGATCTTCTTCCTGTGAATATCATCATGCCGAGCGACAAGGAACAGATGGCCTTGACAGTGAACGGGAAAAAAAGAAACATACGAAAGAAGGACTTCAAGGCTCTGGCAGATTCGCTGGGCATACCGGAAAAAGCTGCATCGGGACTGGTCACACAGATCCTTCGCTGCAAAGAAACATTTCTCTCAGAAATCCGCAATTCCTATCTGCCGGAAAATATGAAAGCGGATTTCCAACAGCTCGTAGAAGAAAGAAGCGGGTGCCTTATTTAAGATCCTCGGCACAGCCCTGATTGCGGGAGCAGGTCTCCTGCTGTGGATGTTCCGGAATAGCAGCCCGGTCTGAATTAAGTGCCACGCCCTGTCGAGGGCGTGGCCGTTAACGTCACGTATCGGCATATTTGTACTGCTTATTTGTATTTTCTATTTGTATTGAGCATTTGCACTGCATTTTTGTACGGAAAAGAAAATTTGTCCTCTAACATTTTCTTAATTTTTCTCTGGTATTCTTCATACAACAAAGGAAAACCAAAAGAAAAAACCAAGGAAACAAATACGAATTGATCATATGAGAAGGAGGACACAACCTATGAGAAAAAATCTGACAGGACTTATCGTTGGAACACTTATGCTTACCATGATCGGTGGGACAGCCGCTTTTGCCGCTGAGAGCGGCAGTGCAGCTGCAGGCGCAGCAGAGCAGGGAAAGCAGACGGTCACGATCGAGGATGCCGTGAAGACTGCGCTCGAGGATGCCAAGGTCGCGGAAGGCGATGCGGCCGTCTACAAGAGAATCTGGGCCTACAGCGACAGCGCGGAGATCTATGAGATCGATTTCCTGATCCCCGGCCAGACCAAATATGAATATGAAATTGCGGTCGCGACCGGTGAGATCCTGGAGCATGACAAGGAAAACTGGGACGCCGACGATGACACGGAATACAAGGGGCTGACCGCAGGAAAGGCTGTAGATTCCGAGAAGGAGACCAAGGCGCTGGCGGATGCCGCGGAGGCGGCCTTCAAGGATGCCGGCCTGACAAAGGATGACGTGACCATCTACAAGCAGGGCGCCGATTTTGAAAACGGCAGGGAAGTCTATGTCGTCGAGTTCCTGCAGGAAGGAAAGACCAAGTATGAGTACGAGATCGCCGCAGATGACGGC
Source organism: uncultured Lachnospiraceae bacterium (assembly GCA_902781215.1). GTDB lineage: Bacteria > Bacillota > Clostridia > Lachnospirales > Lachnospiraceae > CAG-791. Next base: position 29,054 of record CACZIO010000031.1, on the reverse strand, counting down.
AGCATCGTATTCCATGAGCAGGAGATGTGGGAAAAAGAGGACGACTATGAGTACCAGGGCCTGCTCCATCCCGAGACTGCCCAGGAGGAGAAATCCGGCGAGAACGCCGGCGGGATCACAAAGGCAGACGCGAAGAGAATCGCCCTCGAGGATGCGGGCCTGGCTGAGCAGGATGTGACGATCAAAAAGTGCAAGCTCGACTTCGACGACGGCGTCAAAATGTACGATGTGGAGTTCCGCAATGCGGAAGGCTACGAGTATGAATATGAGATCGATGCCGCGACCGGCAAGATCCTGGACAAGGACGTCGAACTCGATGACTGACCTGCCAACATTATCTTTTCGCACAGAGTCTTTTGAGATACTGAGTTTCCTGAAAAGACGATTTCTGTAGAAATCTGTTGGAAACATACAGTTGCTGACAGACGCTCAGACAGTCAGACCAAACCATTCAAACAAAAAATAAGAATATCATGAATCCCTGTGCTGTGGCGGCTGCCGCAGCGCAGGGATTTTTTTGATGGATTTTTGATGGAATTTGATCTATGTAAGTGAAATACTGAGGATAGTATGGTATGATATTTGAAATTGAATATTCGATTCTTTGAGCAAAAGCCCCTAAACAGCTTCGTGAAGAACGTGATCCGTGAGAACAGGATTCGCAGGGGACATATTCGTGAAGCTGCATGGGACTGCGCCGAGGCCTCAGAGCCTCCGGGGCTGACAGGGAAACCGGTCAACCTACCAGTATTTGTAAAAAAGAGCATGAACAATGACACGGCATAATCACTGATTCATGCGGTGTTTTTTGTGTGCAAAAAACGGGAAAAGATGATGGAAATGTGCAGACCCCACATCCTGATCTGCGGAAGGAAGCGGGCGGGCAAAACGACCCTGATCGACCGGATCATTGGAGAGACCAGTCTCCCGGTCTATGGTTACAAAACACAGATGGTGCGCGATGCCGGTGATGAATACGGCCATGTATTTATTGTTCCTGCCGGCGGAGGCCTCGTCAGCGAAACCGGCAGAAGCAGTAAAACCGGCAGAGTCAGCAGTACCGACAGAATCAGCAGCACCGTCAAAGACAGCATAAACATCAGAGACAGCAGAACCAGCATTGTCAACATAACCGGTTGGACAGGCGAAAACGAGGTCGGCATAGCCGGCGGGCGGGTCATCCGCGTCAATCCGGATGTCTTTAACAGCATCGGATGCGCGCTCGTAAAAGGAGTTGGTAAAGACGGGGACGGGATGATCGTCATGGACGAGATCGGATATATGGAGGATGAGGCTGAGGATTTCTGCGCAGCGGTGAGAGAGGCCTTCGACGGGGATATACCGGTCCTGGCCTCGATCAAACGGACGGAACATGCGAGCCGGCATATCGATACGATCCTGCATCACCCGAGGGCAAATGTGTTCATGCTCACGGAGTCCAACAGAGAAGAAGTCTATGCGAAGGTGAGTGAAATCGTAAAAGAATGGGAGCGGAACTGCGATCGAAGCTGTGACCGGAACAGTGACCGGAACCGCGCCCGGAGAGGAGGAGCCCGTGAAATATAAGCTCAGGGAACTGATTTTCATCACGCTGTGTTGTGATCTGGGCCTTTTTTCCAAGAGGCTGATCGCGCCGGCCGCCAATATCCTGACGGATTTCATGCGGATCCCGGGAGGGATCGGGACCAGCTTCTCCCTGATGTTCCTGGTCGTGGCTGCCGCCATCGTCCCGGTCAGGGGCTGCGCGGCGCTGATGGGGTTCATTCAGAGCATGATCGCGCTCTCGCTCGGGATGGTCGGCAGCATGGGGGCTCTGTCGCCGATCGGATATATTGTCCCGGGGATCGTCATAGATCTCGTGCTCTGGCTTTTTGAAAAGATATCCCTGCCCAGACAGCCCGCCATGGTCATTGCCAATATGCTGGCGGCAGCGGCGGCGGGACTGACGGCGAACATGATCGTGTTCAATCTGAGCGGCGTGCCGCTCGCCCTTTATGTGCTGGTCGCCCTGGCGAGCGGGTCGGTCAGCGGCACATTGTCTTACAGCCTGTACATCCGGCTCAGGCCGGTTCTGGCAAAGGAGGAGGAAAAATGCAAAAGAGAGTTATCACAGCTATCATAGTGGTTCTGCTGATCGCGGCCGGGATCCTGACATTTGTGAACAGGAGCGGGTCCGAGGACAGGCCGGGCCTGGTCATCACAGCCGGAGGGAAGGAGACCCTCGTCGCATGGGAGGACGTGGAAGCCGCGGAGTTTTCCGGTGAACTGGTCAACGGCAAGGGAGAGGTCTCCCAACACGCCTTTACCGGCCAGGAGCTTGGCAGCATTCTGGCGCAGAACGGCGTGGAGCTGACTGCAGATGCTGAGATCACTGCCGCATCCGAGGACAACTACGCCGCTGACCTCAGCGGAGCGGAGATCCTGGAAGCCGGAAAGGTCTACGTGGCCCTGACAGACAACGGAGAGCAGATCGAGGGGATCGAAGGCGGCCAGGGAGGCCAGCTGATCGTATTCGGAGACCCCAACAGCAAGAGGGCTGTCCGCTATCTGAAAACGATAGAGGTGAAGTGAACCGGCATTAACTTGTGTATATGATAAAACAATCTTGTAAGCCATCAGGGACGTATCTCCCCGGTCCTTTTTGAGCCGGGAGATACGTCCCTTGTGGTTTACCTTGTGGTTTAGCACAGGAGTTGGGCCCTTGCTTTGGATTTCCGCCAAAACGCTTGTTCCTGTCTTTCACCGGATTTATAATTTTTTTAAGGGGCGTCGGGAGGACGTCCAGTCTGTCAATGAGATGCAGAGTGTTCCGGATTTCTCTATGTTCCGCGGCCATCCTGCGTTCCGTCACAAAACAGGCTTCTCCTGGATCCTCCTGTGTTCCGTTGCATTATAAACCAGGTTTCAAACAGAGAGGTGACCATGACGATGAAAAAACAGGTTGCAGCAATTCTCGCAGCCCTTATGCTGGCCACAGTGCTTCTGTCCTGCGGACCGGCGGATTCAGGACAGAAAGCGGACAGACAATACGATCCTGGTGGATGCCGGAGATACGTTGATCAGGATATACCCATCTACAATTACGATATGTTTGCGGGCGTCCGGTACGAGGTGAACATCGCCAACCCGGCCGGAAGCCGCATCGAAAACCTGACCTGGCCCGACGGCGAGCCGGTGAAAGACGAGGATGAATTCGAGATCGCCGTGAACAACTACCGCGCCACGACGCAGCTCCTGGAGCCCGGGACGATTTATGAAGAGGATGAGCTTCCGGAGCTGGTCGAGATGGACGTACACGGAGAGAAAGGCGGTGTGCGCGAAATGATTCGGGACTACATCGTCACGGAGAAGGACGGTGTGATCGGGCCCGAGTGCGATGAGAACTGGCGGATCACCGGAATCGGGCAGGAATGAAAAATTATCTTCGGAGATATTGTATCACTGGAGGATAGGCGCAGCCTGCTCCAGCGGGTCATTCCTTCACCATCTTCCATATGTTCTCGTAAAACAGCACAAAGACACGGGAACAGAGCATGAAAATTAATACCAATTTAACAATTCAAAAAAAGCCGGTGATATGTTAGAGTAAAACTGCATTTTCAGGAAGGGGAGCAGCAGCTCCGTCCCGCAGCGGCATCCGGTACCATTGATGAGCCGTCTGCGAGTAGAACAGTTGATATGGCAGCAGACGACCAACAGAATTAACCGGAGGGAAAAAAGATGGGATTCAAATCGGACATTGAGATCGCGCAGGAAGCCACACCTAAGAAGATCACAGAGATCGCCGCTTCTCTGGGCATCGACGAGAAGTACATCGAGCAGTACGGCAACTACAAGGCCAAGATCGATTACAACTTCCTCAAGGACAACGCGGACAAGAAGGACGGCAAGCTGATCCTGGTGACCGCGATCACACCTACACCCGCGGGCGAAGGCAAGACCACGACCAGCGTAGGTCTGGCGGACGGCCTCCGCAAGATCGGCAAAAAGAGTGTTGTCGCTCTCCGCGAGCCCTCTCTGGGACCGGTCTTCGGCATCAAGGGCGGCGCAGCCGGCGGCGGCTATGCCCAGGTCATCCCCATGGAGGACATCAACCTGCACTTCACCGGTGACTTTCATGCCATCGGCGCGGCCAACAACCTGCTCGCAGCCATGCTCGACAACCATGTCCAGCAGGGCAATGCCCTCGGCATCGATGTCAAGCAGATCACCTGGAAGCGCGCCGTGGACATGAACGACCGCCAGCTCCGCAACATCGTGGACGGCCTCGGCGGCAGGATGCAGGGTGTTCCGCGCGAGGACGGATTTGATATCACCGTCGCCTCCGAGGTCATGGCAGTCCTCTGTCTGGCCAGCGACATCAGCGACCTCAAGGCCCGCCTGGGCAGGATCATCGTCGCCTATACATTTGACGGCAAGCCCGTCACAGCCCACGATCTGAAGGCGGAAGGCGCTATGGCAGCCCTCCTCAAGGATGCCCTCAAGCCCAACCTCGTTCAGACCCTGGAGCACACACCCGCCTTTATCCACGGCGGCCCCTTCGCCAACATCGCCCACGGCTGCAACTCCGTGACAGCGACCAGGATGGCCCTCAAGCTCGGCGACTACATCGTCACAGAGGCAGGCTTTGCCGCTGACCTCGGCGCCGAGAAGTTCCTCGACATCAAGTGCCGTCTGGCAGACCTTCACCCCAGCGCAGTTGTCGTCGTCGCGACGGTCCGCGCCCTCAAATATCACGGCGGCGTGCCCAAGGCTGACCTCAACAACGAGAACCTGGAGGCGCTCGAGAAGGGCCTTCCCAACCTGCTCCAGCACGTCAGCAACATCAAGGATGTCTTCGGCCTTCCCTGCGTCGTCGCCATCAACGAGTTCCCGGCCGACACCAAGGCGGAGCTCGACCTGGTCGAGGCCAAGTGCAAAGAGCTGGGCGTCAATGTCGCTCTGTCCCAGGTATGGGCAAAGGGCGGCGAGGGCGGCAAGGCTCTGGCGGAAGAGGTTGTCCGCCTCTGCGAGCTTCCCAACGATTTCAGACAGTCCTACGAACTGGATATGTCTATCGAGGACAAGCTGGACGCGATCTGCAAAAAGATCTACCACGCGGACGGCGTACAGCTGGTCGGCAATGCCGTCAAGCAGGTCAAACAGCTGACTGACCTCGGCTTCGCGGGCCTTCCCATCTGCATGGCCAAGACCCAGTACTCCTTCTCCGACGATGCCGCCAAGCTCGGCGCGCCCAAGGGCTTTACCGTCTCCGTCCGCAACCTCAAGGTCAGCGCGGGCGCAGGCTTCATCGTAGCCCTGACCGGCGACATCATGACCATGCCCGGACTTCCCAAGGTCCCCGCAGCGGAGAGGATCGACGTGGACGAGAACGGCGTCATCAGCGGCCTGTTCTGATGATCGGATTTTCTGATCGGCGCGATCAATCAATCATATAACAAAAGGGCCATGTACAGCGGAGTTTCAGCTGTACATGGCCTTTTTATGATGTTGATATGTTCTTTCACGGAAGCCCCCGGGCGGCATGTTTGATGATGTTTTCGACGGCGTTTTTATGCGGGGCGATGGATCATGTCTTTCACGGAAGCCCCAGGGATGGCAGGGCTTCCTTATTTTCAGGAGGCGTTACGAATTTCACGTAAAAATCAACAAGAGCCGCAAACCCTTATAAACAAAGGGCTGGCGGCTCTTTTGCATCAAAATCACTGTCAAAGATGGGATTGTAACAAAATTATTCGTCTGTGTCATTGGCATCCTCCTCTGTATTTGTAAATAAAAAAATCCCCAATTACCTATTGACTAAGTAGGAAAGTAGGAGTATAGTAGCACCATCGAATTTGAGCAGCCAAGCAGGAAAGGTGAGGAATGCAATGTATAGAACAAATACTTCTTATGAATCCATCATGTGTTGTAGTCGAATGTTGTTCTCCCGGGCATACCAATATGGCCAGGTGCATTCGTCTGCTTTGTGTTGCACCGATGTATAACATTTTGCTTTGAAAGCAAAATGCGATAATGCCATTTGCCCGGGAGCTTATCAGAAGCCCCGTTTTTTTTTGCGCTCAGATTCCTCATACCGGTGTCAACCGATCACTTAATAATTCGAAAAGAGGAAAATAATTATGAAAAAGAATTTGAAACGTGCAGGAGCTGCACTACTTGGATTAACACTTGCCATAGGTTCCCTTACCGGATGCGGAGCAAAACAGACTGCCACTGAGACACAAAATAACACATCCGCAGAAAAGGTTGTGTACAGAACGGTTGACGAAATCAAAGAAAGCGGAACCATCAACATTGGTGTATTTTCTGATAAGAGTCCTTTTGGCTATGTAGATGAGAATGGTGAATATCAGGGGTACGATGTTTACTTCGGAAATCGCATCGGGGAAGATCTTGGTGTTGAAATAAACTATGTTTCAACAGAGGCGGCAAACCGTATTGAGTATCTTCAGACCGGTAAGGTTGATATCATTCTTGCAAACTTCACGGTTACAGAAGAACGCGCACAGGAAGTAGATTTTGCACTTCCATATATGAATGTGGCCTTGGGTGTTGTTTCACCTGAAGACAACGTCATAACAAGCCTTGATGAGCTCGGTGCCGATGACGAAGTCATTGTTATTTCCGGTACAACGGCTGAAACGTATTTGGAGAAGAATTATCCGAATATTAAACTTCAGAAGTACGATGCATATGCAGAAGCAAAAACTGCATTTGAAAATGGCAATGGTGTTGCATGGGCCAATGACAATACAGAGGTCATTGCATTCACAATTGAAAATCCCGGATACACCGTTGGTATCCCTTCTCTTGGCAGCGCAGATACGATCGCACCGGCCGTAACAAAGGGAAATGAAAGCCTTCTTAACTGGCTGAACGACGAGATTGCCGCCCTTGGCAATGAGAATTTCTTCCATGCAGATTATGAAGAAACCCTGCTTGATACTTATGGAAAAGATTATGAAGATACTCTTGTAGTTGAAGGCGGTGTAGCAGCTGCTTCCGAAACAACCGAAAGCAAAGGCACCATTACGGTAGCGGCCTCTCCTACTCCTCACGCAGAGATCCTTGCTCAGGCAGCAAAGCTTCTTGCAGATCAGGGATGGACATTGGAAGTTACTGAATTTGAAGATTATGTTCAGCCGAATCTCGTGGTTGACAGCGGTGATATTGATGCAAATTACTTCCAGCATGTTCCTTATCTTGACGATTTTAATGCGGAAAATGGTACGGCCCTTGTTTCTGTCGCAGGCATCCACTATGAGCCATTCGGAATCTATCCCGGTACAAAGGCAGATCTGGCAGAACTTACTGACGGCGATGTGATCGCAGTGCCGAACGACACCACGAACGAGGCCAGAGCACTGCTGCTCCTCCAGGATAACGGCATTATCACTTTGAAGCAAGGTGCTGACCTGAAAGCAACCGTAAAGGACATTGAAGAGAATCCTTACAATATCAATATTCAGGAGCTTGAGGCAGCTCAGGTATCCCGTGTAAAAGATGAAGTTGCATTTGTTGTGTTAAATGGTAACTATGCTCTTGAAGCAGGGTTTTCCGTAGCACATGACGCAGTCGCATATGAAAGCAGCGATTCCATCGCTGCACAGACATACGTAAATGTTCTTGTAGTAAAAGAAGGAAATGAAAATAAGGAAGGAATCCTGGCACTTGCTGAAGTACTGAAATCACAGGAAATCAAACAGTACATTATTGATACTTATGATGGTGCGGTTGTTCCATTTGAGGATTAAGTAATCAGGCGGGCGGTGTATGTATGATCACTGCCCGCTTTTACGCATACAGAAAGACAGGAAACAGTGTATGAATGATACTTATATTACATTGAACGCAATATGCAAAAGATACATAGCAAAAAATGGAACTGTCGAAGCATTGAAAAACATATCTCTTTCCATTCCGAAAAATGAGATTTTTGGTGTAATCGGGTTATCCGGAGCCGGAAAGAGCACTCTGGTACGATGTATCAACCTGCTGGAACGCCCGGATGCCGGGGAAATTATTATCGATGGCGAGAAGCTTCTGCAGCTGAGTAAAGAGGAACTGCGTCTCAGACGGCAGAAGATCGGCATGATTTTTCAGCATTTCAATTTGCTGGAGCAGCAGACCGTCTTAAGCAACGTGTGTTTTCCCTTAGAGATTCGAGGAATTCCGAGAAGGGAGCGCCAGGAGAAAGCACTTGAATTATTGGAAAAAGTTGGTCTTGCAGAAAAGGCGCAATGCTATCCCTCTCAGCTTTCAGGAGGACAGAAGCAGCGCGTTGCGATTGCAAGAGTTTTGGCCAATGACCCCGATATTTTGCTTTGCGACGAGGCAACAAGCGCTCTGGATCCGGAAACTACGAAGATGATACTGGAGCTATTGAAAGAAATCCACGACACGATGGGTATAACGGTAATCGTCATAACCCATGAGATGAAGGTGATTCAGGAAATATGCTCCAGTGTTGCAGTACTGGAAAACGGTGAGGTGCAGGAAGTCGGGACAGTTTCTGAATTATTCACCAATCCAAAGTCCAGAGCGGCAAGACGGCTGCTGCTGTTGGAAGAGAAGGAGGACGCAGCGTATGTGGGATAACAGTATGACGGTCATGATGCTGGAAGGTATACGAGATACCATATATATGACTGTGGTTTCTACCTTCTTCGGATATTTGATTGGTATTCCCCTTGGAATTGCTCTTACACTTACGGATAAAAATGGACTAAGACAAAATCAGGCAGTATACCGGCTCCTTGATGTGATCATTAACATTACAAGGAGCGTCCCATTTTTGATCCTGCTCATCGTAGTAATGCCTTTGACCAAGCTCCTCGCAGGAAAAAGCTACGGCTCGACAGCGACCATCGTTCCTCTTACTTTGGCTGCTGCGCCTCTTATCGGACGCATGGTAGAGTCATCCTTGAAAGAGGTTAATAAGGGGGTTATTGAAGCAGCTGTCAGCATGGGAGCTAAAACAGGAACGATCGTTTTAAAGGTTCTGATGGGTGAGGCTCGTACGTCACTGCTTGTCGGAGTAACGATTGTTCTGGGAACAGTGCTCGGATACTCTGCCATGGCAGGTGTGGTTGGTGGCGGCGGCCTTGGTGATATTGCAATTCGGTATGGCTATTATCGATATGACACATCGGTTATGCTTGTAACATTGGTGTTTATCGTTGCCATTGTTCAGCTCATGCAGTTTGTCGGAACTCTTCTGGCAAAAAGACTGGATCACAGAAATAATGAATGATATGGAGGTGTGAAATCGTGAATCCGGATGTGATGATTTCTTATCTTCCCTTATATAAAGATGCTCTGTTTTTAACCATGCGGGTGGGATGGAAAGGTGTTGTAATTGCTGTTTTGATTGGTTTGATTGGTTCGGCAATCCTTCATTTTGAAATCCCGATCGCAAAAACCGTTGTATCTGCCTATATACAGCTGTTTCGTAATACTCCTCTTCTGGTTCAATTGTTTTTTATCTATTTTGCCCTGCCCAAAATCGGAGTTCGCATATCTCCGGAGGCGTGTGGTACATGGGGGTTGGGTTTATTAGGTGGAGCATATATGACAGAGACGTTTCGAAGCGGACTGGAAAATATCCCGAAGATCCAGTTTGAAAGTGCAGAAAGCCTTGGTATGAGCCGCGGTCAGGTGTTTCGTTACGTGATTCTCCCGCAGGCTATTTCATCAAGTATTCCCGGACTAATGGCAAACGTTATCTTTCTATTAAAAGAGACGAGTGTGTTTTCTACGATCAGCCTTATGGATCTGATGTTTACTGCTAAGGATCTGATTGGAATGTACGCAAAGACGATTGAGTGTCTTACACTGCTTGTAGTCTTCTATCTGATCATGCTTTTACCGGTATCGATTCTCGGAAACATAGTGGAAAGGAGGCTTCGATATGCAGAATTTGGGGATTGATGTTCTGTTCAAAGGAACTAATTCTTTGCGTTTGCTCTCCGGTTTGTGGGTGGCTGTTCGAATCAGTTTGATTTCCGTCATGATCAGTATCCTTCTTGGTTTGATTGTCGGAGTTCTTATGACATCCAAAAATCAAATTCTGAAAGTCATCTTCCGTATTTATCTGGAAATCGTACGAATCATGCCGCAGATGGTACTTTTGTTTATAGTCTACTTTGGAACGACAAGAGTATTTGGCTGGAATCTGGATGCAGAGCTTGCTGCAATTTTTGTATTCAGTTTCTGGGGAATTGCCGAAATGGGAGATCTGGTACGAGGGGCTCTGATCAGCATTCCTAAGATCCAATACGAAAGTGCTATGGCGCTCGGAATGAATGGGAAACAGGTTTATTACCATGTAATTCTTCCCCAGACGATCCGCAGGCTGATTCCCCTGTCGATCAATCTGATCACGAGAATGATCAAGACAACCAGCCTCGTTATGATGATCGGTATTGTAGAAGTTCTCAAGGCTGCCCAACAGATCATTGAGGCGAATCGAAGAAGCTCGCCGAATGCCGCATTTGGTGTCTTTGCTGTTGTCTTTCTGCTGTACTTTTTGATTTGCTGGCCTATCAGCAAGCTGTCTGTTTATCTGGAAAAGAGGTGGTCATAATGGAGAAAGCGCTTCTGTCAGTCAGAAATCTCCATAAGGAATTTGATCGGAATACGATTCTGAAAAGTATTGACCTTGATGTAAATAAAGGTGAGGTAATTGTTATCATTGGCCCATCCGGCTGCGGCAAGAGCACGCTCCTGCGATGCCTGAATGGATTAGAGGAAATTCAGGGCGGAGAAATATGCCTGGATGGGAAACGGCTTCAGAAGAATGCAAAGGATATTTCATCCATGCGGCAAAAGATCGGCATGGTATTCCAGAGTTATGATCTGTTTCCGCACAAAACGATTCTGGAAAATATTCTTCTGGCACCGATAAAGGTTCAGAAAAGGACCCGCGCAGAAGCCGAAGCAGAGGCATTGAAGTTTCTGGAAAAGGTCGGTCTGGCCGATCGAAAGGATGATTATCCAAGGCAGCTATCCGGCGGACAGAAACAGCGGATTGCCATTGTACGGGCGCTTATCATGCATCCGGTGGTGCTGCTTCTGGACGAAATCACAGCAGCGCTTGATCCTGAGATGGTTCATGAAGTGCTGCAGGTCGTGCTTGATCTTGCCAAAAACGGAAGCACCATGCTGATCGTTACACATGAAATGACTTTCGCAAAAGCGATCGCTGATCGGGTCTTATTTCTGGAACATGGTGAAATTGTGGAAGAAAGCCGGGATCCAAAGGCTTTTTTTGAAATGCCGGAGACAGAACGTGCAAGACAGTTTTTGAAATCTTTTGAATACTAAAACAAAAGGAAGAGTTGGAGGATAAGCCGGGAATGAGCACAATAACAAGAGATAAGGCAATTGATTTGTTGAAAAACTATAACAAGGATCCTTTTCATATTCAGCATGCATTTACAATAGAGGCTGTTATGAAATGGTTTGCATATGAGCTGGGATACGATGATGGGGCTGAATATTGGGGAATTGTTGGATTACTGCATGATATAGACTTTGAACTCTTTCCATCAGAGCACTGCCTTAAGGCTCCCGAACTGTTGAGAGACGGCGGGGTTCCTGAAGATATTATTCACGCTGTAGTATCCCATGGATATGGCATCACGATTGAATGTGGTGTGACATTGGAAGTAGCACCGGAACGAGAAATGGAAAAAGTGCTGTTTGCAGTAGATGAACTTACCGGACTCATATGGGCAGCTGCTCTGATGAGACCCAGCAAAAGTACAAAAGACATGGAACTGAAATCATTGAAGAAAAAATATAAGAGTAAAGGCTTTGCAGCGGGCTGTTCCAGAGAAGTGATTGAAAGAGGCGCAGCTCAGTTGGGCTGGGATTTTGAAAAATTGCTGACACTGACATTACAGGCAATGGCTGATTGCGAAGACGAGATTGCAGCACAGACAGCCGCTCATCAGGGATAAAAAGGATGCTGAATCAATTTTCAAGAACCGAATTATTATTAGGAAAATCTGCAATGGAATATCTTGCCGAATGCCGCATAGCGGTATTCGGCATTGGTGGTGTTGGAGGTTATGTCTGTGAGGCCTTGGCCCGCAGCGGTGTTGGAGCCTTTGATCTGATTGATGATGACAAAGTCTGTCTAACGAATATCAATCGGCAAATTATTGCAACCAGAAAGACTGTCGGTCAATATAAGGCCGATGTTATGAAAGAACGAATTCTGGATATCAATCCGCAGGCCAAAGTGAATACTTATATGAGTTTTTTTCTCCCGGAAAATGCATCGGATTTCCCATTTGAAAAATATGATTATGTGGTTGATGCCATTGATACGGTAACAGCAAAAATTGAGCTTGTAATGCAATGCCAGAAAATGGGCGTCCCCATTATCAGTTCTATGGGGGCAGGAAATAAACTGGATGCCTCTGCATTTCGAGTGGCGGACATTTATAAAACCCGTGTGGATCCTCTTGCAAGAGTCATGCGCCGGGAACTGAAGAAACGCGGTGTGAAAAAACTGAAGGTCGTCTATTCGGAGGAACAGCCTATTCGACCCATTGAGGATATGGCTATTTCCTGCCGAGCCCATTGCATCTGCCCGCCCGGAACGAAACGACACTGCACAGACCGCAGAGATATCCCCGGAAGTACGGCTTTTGTGCCTTCGGTTGTAGGTCTGATTATTGCCGGCGAAGTTATAAAAGCTTTATGTAAGAGGGCTTAAAGCATCATTTTCCGGATAGCTGCCAATGAGATTATATCTTTGAAATTAAAAACACAAAGGATAATTGATTTTTATGAACAATTTAACCATTGATCCTACTAAAACGCAGTTGGAAAAGTACGATGATTTACTAAGCATGTTGAGAAGGTTCGGCAGTGTTGCTGTAGCATTTTCCAGTGGAGTCGATTCAACTTTTTTGCTATATGCAGCAAAAGAAGCTTTAGCTGACCGGGTGATTGCAGTAACTGCCCAGTCCTGTTCTTTTCCAAAACGGGAATTGAATGAAGCTAAAGCCTTTTGTGAACAGCAGAACATTCGGCATTTTATCTGCGAATCAGAAGAATTAGATATAGAGGGTTTCTCTCATAATCCTAAGAATCGCTGTTATCTCTGTAAGCACGAACTGTTTGAGAAAATCAGGTCCATTGCAGAACGTGAAAATATAGCAGAGATTGCCGAGGGCTCGAAACTGGATGATAACGGAGACTATCGTCCCGGGCTGCAGGCTGTAGCAGAGCTTGGTATTCAAAGCCCTCTGCGCAGCATCGGCTTTACGAAAGATGATATCAGGACATTATCCAAATATCTTGGTCTCCCAACCTGGGACAAACAGTCTTTCGCCTGTCTTTCCTCCAGATTCGTATACGGTGAAACTATTTCCAGAGAAAAGCTTGGAATGGTTGATAAGGCAGAGCAGCTGCTATTGGATCTTGGATTTCATCAAGTACGAGTACGTATCCATGGAACCATTGCAAGAATTGAGATTCTGCCGGTAGAGTTTCCAAAGCTCCTTCAGGAAGATATTCGAAATCATGTAACTTCCGCGTTCAGGCTGTATGGATTCACCTATGTTACTATGGATTTGATCGGATACAGAACCGGAAGCATGAATGAGGTAATCGATAAATGAAAAAAAGTATAATACCAGGAGAAATTAATGTGGCTTCTGTTATAGCAGTCTGTATTAGTGAGAAAGAAGGAACAATCAAAAGTGGAGATGCGATCTGTGTTGATACAGTCGCAGGAAAAGTATGAAAATTGCGCTCAATCAAATGAAAATATCTCAAGATATGCGGAATAACTTACGTAAAAGTTTGGCTGCAATCAAAGAAGCCGCAGCAAAAGGTGCGGACCTGATTTTGTTTCCGGAAATACAATTTTGTCCGTTCTTTCCGCAATACGAGAAACTGAATGTCTCGAAATATACCATGTCCATTGACCATTCCTACATACAGCAAATTCAGGCGGCATGCAATAAATATCAGATCATGGCTGCCCCTAACCTCCTCCTTTTAGAAAATGGAAGAACTTATGATGCAACTGTTTTGATTAATCACGACGGTACGATACAGGGCATTCAGAAAATGGTTCACATTGCTCAGGCTGCAGGCTTCTATGAACAGGATTACTACACACCTTCCGAAGAAGGTTTCCGTGTATTTGAGACAAGCTTAGGAAATATTGGAGTGGTAGTATGCTTTGATCGTCACTATCCGGAAAGCATCCGAACGGAAGCGTTGATGGGAGCGGATCTGATCTTAATCCCGACTGCAAACACTGCAGAAGAGCCATCAGAGATGTTTGAATGGGAATTACGAGTTCAGGCGTTTCAGAACAGTGTGGCTGTCGCTATGTGTAATAGAGTCGGAGTGGAAGACAAAATGCAATTCTCAGGCGAATCGCTGGTCGTTGACCCGAACGGAAGCGTGCTTTACAAAGCCGGTGCTAGCGAAGAACTACTATTTGTCGATGTAGATTTGTCCCACGTTCGTCCATGTCGTGAGAGCAAAAATTATACCGGCCTCAGAAGAGTAGAACTGTATAAATAAATAGCTGCTCTGTTGTGAACCATCAGTCACAACAGAGCAGCTATTTTTAGTCAACCCGTTAACGGTAGTGCTCATTTTTAATTATTACTGTTTTATGAACACTGCGCTAAGCGGGAAGCTTCTTTTACTGTACAAAGACGATGGCCGTCCTGCGGAAGGCCGAAGCAATGCGCACAAAGCTCTTGTAGACCAGGCCCGCTGCGTAGACGTAGACGACCAGGCGGATGGAGTGCAGGCGGGTGCAGCCCACAATGACCGCGACAGCGATCAGGAGGCTGGCGCCGCCGTACGCGGCCCGGTATTTCCAGCCGGGGCTTCCGACCGATTTTTCCTCCCTGCTGCGGAGGACTTCGACGAGACCGGTAAAGGCGTTGATGCCGGCCAGGTAAATCATCAGGTAGAGGTCATAGTGGTCGATCAGCGAGGACGTGAAGAGCCAAAGGTCCAGGTAGATCATGCCCCGGTAGAGCACGGTCCTGCCGCCCACCATGTGCCTGGTCATGGTCAGATAATAGAAGAGGCTCCCGACCCCCCGGCACATGAAGGTGAGACTCAGAAAGGACGTCGCGACCCTGAGTCCGCCGTCGGGATCCAGAAAGAAGAGCAGGGCTGCCAGAAGGATCAGCAGTCCGCTGGAAATGTTCCAGATTCGATGAATTTTTGTCATTTCAGTGCTGATTGCCTCCTCTGCTCGGTACGCCAGGCCATCCGGCTGGAGAATACCGGGGCTGTTTGCTGGATTTATAGATGTTTTTTCTGCTCCTTGAACGGGTTTGACCGGAAGTATATGTGTGTCGGTTTTCGTCATGTTTTCGGATTTGGCCGGAAGCGTCTCTATGCCGGCCTTCATCACTGCCTTTTGACAGCCTTTTCATCGATCAGCCTGCGGAAGTCCCGAATACCGCGGAAGCCTTTTTTCCTGTAGTCTACGGAAAAGCCTGCCAGGCGGTTGCCGGACTGGAAGATGTGGCCGGTCACCATGCTCTTCTGAGCCAGGGCAGCCTTCAGGAAGCGGCCAAGGAGGGTATCCTCCCTGGCGATGGCGTCCGCCTGTACATATTCCGCCTGGTGGGTTTCGATGTCAAAATCGGGGATCGGGACGCCGGAGAGCTTTTCACCCAGGGCCTTCCAGTCCGCGGAGGCGTTCAGCTGCCGGGTCTCGAGGATCCGGGTGATCTCCTCTGCGAGTGGGTCGACCTTTTCCGTGTCGTAGCGGGCTGTCTGAAAATCCTCGTAATCCCCGCGCAGGAAGCGGAGGGCGTAGACCATCTGGCGGAAGGCGTGCATGTACTCAGACGGGTTGTCCTTGAGCAGCTCCCTGAATTCACCCCAGGCGGGGAGGTAGATGTAGCGGATCCAGCTATAGTCCGGCAGGTGGCCGGCCCGCGCGTGGCCCAGGTTCATGACGGAATTTTCGTTGGGCTGATAGACACTGCAGTTGTAGCGGCCGGTCTCCGGATCATCCTCCGCGGCGGGGTTGTGCATGAATCGGATCTGCCTCCGCGTGAAGCCGTTTTCACCGGGCAGGAGCTCATAGAAGTATTCATTGGTGTTGTTGATCACGAGAGAGGGTGTTCCGGCAAAATACCGGTGGGCCCAGGTGTCCGCCAGGACATGCATGGCGATGCCTGCCGCCTCCAGGCCTTTGTCCTTTGCCAGCTTCACTGTGGCGGCCGCCAGTTCGCCGTTGGGATTGCAGATGAGCCTGTACTTGTTCAGGTAGCGCCTGCCGCATCCGCGGCGGGTCGCATGCAGGTCTCCCGGCAGAAAATGAAAAGAGGACCAGATCCGCGTGATATTCTGGAGACTGATCAGGTCCACGCCGCTGTCCATCATTTCCAGCTGCTGCATGGAGGTCGCCGCGGCGAGGGGACCCTTGATCCTGACGAGCTGGGAGCGCGTACAGAAATCCACAAAATTGGCGCAGTAGGCGATGGAGAGACTCTCCTCAGTCGTGTATCCCGCCAGGATGGCGGCGCAATATGTCCCGTAATAATGAAAGTCCTGATTCATGGACGCTCCTTCAGCCTGTGTGCCCGCATGCCGTGTTCTGTTTAGACGCCGATTCCTGTCTGTGCACTGTGCTCTGTTTCAGACGCCGATTCCTGTTCCGTAGATCCGCCAGATCCGCTGTGTCCGCCGAGCTTCCGGACCCGGCCGGCGCTTGCGACTAGCTCGATCATCATGATCAGCGAGGTCAGCTCGATCAGAACACCGGTGATGGAGATATCGGAGTTGACAGGAGGCACGACTTCCTGCGCGGCTGCTTCGGCTGCCGCAAGAGCTGCCATAAACCGCGTGGCGAGCGTGTAAATATTGGCGGTGATAAGGAGAATGCTGCCCAGGATCATGAGACAGGTAATGATGATGTAGAGCCTGCCGGCCTTTTTCCCACGGGCATCCCGCCTGGCGTGGAGACCGACGTAGAAGCGGAGCCAGATATCTATGAACGTCATGGCCGCGAATATAATGACCAGCAGGACCGCGAAGATCCGGGGAGAAACGAAGTATTCAGACCCGGCAGACAGTTCCTGTGCGGTTTTGAATATCTGGTACCTTCCCGTGAGCAGGGTCAGCAGGGTCTTTACGATCGTCCAGACCCCGAAAATCACGATGCCTGTTCCGATATTGAAGAGTATCGCCTGGCTGCGTCTGAGCCGGATCTGATCGGGATCATTCAGGAGCATGTGTTTCTGCCTTTCTCTTTTGTGAATAAAGGACCGGAAATAAGACTGAAAAAATGACTGCCTTGTGCATGTTGATGCCCTGGGGGCTTCTCAAATATCATAACATAAAAAGCCCTGTAACTCCATTTCCGCAGTTCACTCCGGTGCTTGTGCCGCGAGACGGCCCAAGCACCTGTGAACCTTCACCGTTTTCGCCTCCGCGAAAACGGTGAAGGTTGCCGCCCTGGCGAGCGGCATGGTCGGAAAGGGGGTTACAGGGCTTTCACTGTTTTTTGGATGTGTTGCAGCTGTTCCTGCGCTCAGGGCAGGATGGTGTTCAGGTCCTTGTCGGAGAGGGTCTGCTGGCCGTTCTTTGCCAGGATGGCCTCCGCCTCTTCGATGTCGTTGACGCGGAGCACGACGTAGGCGGAGTTGGCCGCATTGGCCGTGAAGGCGTAGACGTACTCGATGTTGATGCCGGCCTCCTGGAGGACGCTGAGGATCTCCCTGAGGGCACCGGCCTTGTCGCTCATGCGGACGGCGATGACCTGGGTGCGGGTGACGACAGTGTCGTCGCTGAGGATCTCGATGGTCTTGTCGATGTCGGAGACGATGACGCGCAGGATCCCGAAGTCGCGCGTGTCGGCGACGGAGAGGGCGCGGATGTTGATGCCGGCGCCGGAGATGGCTGTGATGGCCTTATAGAGAGTTCCGGGTGTATTTTCAAGAAAAGCGGATAACTGGGTGATCGCCATGGGGTTACCTCCTTTTTCTGACAGATCTTTTCTGATTTCTGTTTTTTTCTTTTTCTGCATTTTTCTGACGTGACGAGTGGGGCGGCAGGTGTATATGACAACGTCTGTGTCATTGTCCTTGCCGGTAAGGGACAGGTGTCGCTGTATCTGCAGGGATAAGGGAACTATCACCACAAAGAGTCCCAGGGCGGCAGAGATGCCGATGCGTCTGCAGGGATAAGGGCCTGTGTCCACCGGCAGTATCAGTCGTGCAGCTTTCTCTTGTCGATGACGCGGACAGCCTTGCCCTCGGAGCGGGCGATCGTCTTGGGGGCCACGAGGTGGATCTTGGGGCCGATGCCCAGCATGGACCGCATGGCGCCGTTGAGAGACTTCTCGCGGGCCTGGATATCGGAGATCTTGTCGGAGAACTGCTCGGGAGAGAACTCGACGTAGACGTCGAAGGTATCCGTGTTGTTCTCGCGGTCGACCACGATCTGGTAGTTGGGCGTGTAGCCTTCCTTGAGGAGGACAGCTTCGATCTGGCTGGGGAAGACGTTGACGCCGCGGATGATCATCATGTCGTCGCTGCGGCCCAGGGGCTTGGTCATCCTGACGTGGGTCCTGCCGCAGGAGCAAGGCCTTCTGGAGAGGATGCAGATGTCCTTGGTCCTGTAGCGCAGGAGCGGGAAGCCTTCCTTGTCGAGGGAGGTGAAGACCAGCTCGCCCTTTTCGCCTTCGGGGAGCACTTCGCCGGTCTCGGGGTTGATGATCTCAGCGTAGAAATGGTCCTCGTTGATGTGCATGCCCTTCTGCTCCTCGCACTCGAAGGAGACGCCGGGGCCGGAGGTCTCGGTCAGGCCGTAGATGTCATAGGCCTTGATGCCCAGGCTCTTCTCGATGCTGCGGCGCATCTCCTCGGTCCAGGGCTCGGCGCCGAAGATACCGGCCTTGAGCTTGTTGTCCTCGGGCCTGTAGCCGCGCTCCGCGAGGGACTCGCCGATGAAGGCAGCGTAGGAGGGGGTGCAGCACAGGATGGTCGCGTTGAGGTCCATCATGAACTGGATCTGGCGGTCGGTGTTGCCCGAAGACATGGGCAGGGTCAGGCTGCCGACCTTGTGGGAGCCGCCGTTGAGGCCGGGGCCGCCGGTGAAGAGACCATAGCCGTAGCAGACCTGGACCACGTCTTCATTGGAGCCGCCCGCCGCGACGATGGCTCTGGCGCAGCACTCCTCCCACATGTCGATGTCCTTCTGGGTGTAGAAGGCGACGACGCGCTTGCCGGTCGTGCCGGAGGTGGACTGGATGCGGACGCAGTTCTTGAGATCTGTGCCCAGAAGGCCGTAGGGATAGGCCTCGCGCAGGTCGTCCTTGGTCAGGAAGGGGAGCTTTCTGATATCCTCGACACTCTGGATGTCCTCGGGCTTCACACCCTTCTGGTCCATCAGATTGCGGTAGTAGGGAACGTTGTCATAGACGTATTTGACCTGCTTGACGATCTTCTCGTTCTGGATCGCCAGGATCTCCTCCCGTGAGGCGGTTTCGATTTCCTTCTGGTAGTAGCTCTTCATTTTCATTAGGCGGCTCCCTTTCTTTGAGGCGTGAATAAATGGTGTTTCTGAAATTACGTAACCTGGATTCGCAATGAGCCATGCCGACAGGTTCGCGAACGAAGTTCGCTCACTGTCGCGGCATTCGCCGTATGCGTCCAAACGAAAAGCCATCCGCTTGTGAGCAAGCTCCCAGCGGCTGTCATTTCGTTTGTCCGCGCATGGCTCATTGCTACGCGCAAATAAAAAGGGTGTGGCACCGGTTAGAGTGCCACACCCTTTGTGAACGATTCTTCTGAACCAGGAATCTCCCTCACATCTTCAGCATAGCAAACTAACCTTACTGTCATCGCCAGTAAAGTAAAAGCTAAAGCTAAAGTTAAACCCGAAGATGGGGGTGCTGTTGAGGCTGCGGTTCATCGTAAACTCCTGTCAAAGATCCGGACGTTCTGTCTTATCTAAATCTGGTACCTGTTTAAACGCTCTTTGTACGCAAAAGGATTCGTCCGGTGTGTGTTCTGTGAAACAGTTAAATGGTGATTGAATACAATCGTGAATCCAGTGAATATGTAACTGTGAATCCAGTGAATAGTTTCAAGCTGCTGCAACTTATCGAGAATGGTAGCACCGTAAAACCGAAGTTGTCAATACGATTTTGTAATTTTTCTTTAACAATTTAAAGCGGCAATGCGCTGCATGGACAGAGCGGCGTGTATGTATAAAAATGACATGTGGAGAAGCACAGTCTGACGCATGAAACTATACAGTTCGGCAGGCGCAGGCGGCCCCAAAAGCCTGCTGTCCGTCCCATGCCCATGTAATCAAAAAAGCCTGCAGTCTATCCGACGCAGGCAGATATAATAACATTCAGTCAGTACCGATGCTGTCGTCCTCAGGGCAGCTGCAGGTATTTTTTGCCTACGACCCTGGTGAGCATGCTGCGCACATAGTCGTAATCAAACTGTGTGAAGTCAAACATGGACCGCATGCCGTGGGCCAGGGCTTCCTCCTCCGAATAATCCCTGTACAGGACGACATGGTCATCCGCGTAATCCTCCTTGTAGTCGGAAAGGATGGGGATCAGCTGCGGGTCAGCGACCGTGACCTGTCCCTCCGGGTCAAAGCGGAAGGTGCAGGAGAGCAGGAGACCGATCATGGCATCCGGATCCGGCATCGCATTCTGCGCGCAGATGAAATTTCCCAGCGAATAGGCGCAGAATACCTTTCGGCCGTCGGCGGCTGTCAGCATCTCGGCGGGCTGGACGACATGCGGGTGGCCGCCGATGATCAGATCAGCGCCCATGTCGGCCACACGCTGCGCCAGATCCCGCTGATCCTGTGTGGGAATATGGCTGTATTCCTCGCCCCAGTGAAGGCTCACGATGACTGCATCCGCCTGTTCATGGGCCAGCCGGATCTGGCGGGCGATCTTGTCTTCTTCAGAGAGGTATATCACGTGTGCGGGGGCGTCCTCAGGGAGCTCGATGTCGTTGGTGCCGTAGGTGTAAGTGAGAAAAGCAAGCTTTTTGCCCTTGCACTCCAGGACGGGGATCTGGTCTTCGGTGCCGTTCCGCCACAGCCCTGTCCAGCAGATATCTCCCGGGCTCTGTCCATGGGCCTGCACCGCCATCTCGTCCCAGAAGGCGAGTGTCTCAGTGATCCCGTCTGTCCCCAGATCGTAGGTGTGGTTGCTGCAGATGCTGAAGACGCGCCATCCGGCGTCGTACAGGGCCCGGCCGCTTGCGCCCGGCGTGGAGAAGGCGGGGTAGCCGGAGGGCTCCAGGGTATCGGTCATCAGCGTCTCGATATCGATCCAGTTGACGTCGTGCTCCCTGATAAAGGGGGCGACGGATGCGTAGCAGGGCGCAAAATCCCAGGCTTCACCGGTGTTGCTTTTGGCGGCATATTCCGCGGCCTGGCCGTAGAGGACTTCATTGATCAGGTTGTCGCCGACAGCTGTGAAGGTGATCTCTGTTGCTGCCTCTGCCGCTGCCGATTCTGCGGAAGTCTCTGATTCTGTGGAAGTCTCTGATCCTGCTGATGTTCCTGACTTGTCAGGAGCGGTTTCCGTGGGGGCTTCTACAGCAGATTGTGCAGATTGCGATGACTGTGCGGATTCTGCGGCGGAAGAACCGGTATCTGCGGTTTCCTGCGCGGCTGCGGCTGTGCCAGGGGCGGTCGGTGTCTGTATGGATTCTGTCAGGGAGCTGTCAGTGGTCACTGTGTCTGCCCCGGGCTGCCCGGAAGATATTCCCGTGCAGCCGGTGGTCAGAAGAAGCATCGGGACCAGCAAAAGCACCGGGATCAGCCGGGCTGCGGCGGGAAAAGGCAGGGACAGCGCCCTGCCTGTACAGTGTCTGCGGCGGTTTCTATTCGCAGCAGGCACATTGTCGGTGCGGGTGTCTGTTTTACGTCTGTATATGGGTTTATTCTTCATGATTGTGGGTGAATTCCGATTTTCGGGTCAGTGATGCGATGGAGATATTCGATTCATCGCTTTGTCTGTTTTTTTACCTGTTTTACAGGTTGTATGTTTATTCTTCTGTGTCAGTGGACATAGCGGTCCGACTGCAAGATGACGCGGACGATCCGGGTGACGCAGGCCCGCAGCTGGTCGAGGGAGAGGGAGCCGTCGGCGAGGGCGTCGCGGATGCTGTCGTGGTCGGAATAGCGTCCGGGCATGATCATGTCGTTTCCGGCGCGGATGCAGCCGGCCGCCGTGCAGTCGGGGCCCTGCTCGGTCGTGGTCCAGTCGGTCATGATGAAGCCGTCAAAGCCGAATTCCTCCCGCGCGATGCGGGTGCAGAGGTCATAGCTGTTGGCCGCGTGGATTCCGTTGACCAGATTGTAGCTGGTCATCATGGAGAGGGGGTGGGACCTGCGGATCGCGATCCCGAATCCGCGCAGGTAGATCTCGCGCAGCGCCCGCTCGGAAACGACGCTGTCGCGGAACATGCGGTTGTCCTCCTGGTTGTTGCAGCAGAAGTGCTTGATGGTGGTGCCGCAGCCGGGATGGCGCTGGACACCCCTGGTGACTGCTGCGGCCGCGATGCCGCTGATCAGGGGATCCTCCGAGTAATATTCAAAATTTCGTCCGCAGAGGGGGTCGCGGTGGATGTTCATGCCGGGCGCCAGCCAGAGGGTGACGCCGAAGCGCTGCATTTCATCGCCGATCAGGTCGCCGATCTCTTCGATGAGCGCCGGATCCCAGGTCTGGGCCAGAAGGGTCCCCACCGGGACCGCCGTGCAGAACTGGTACCTTTTTTCGCCCTCGAACTCCATACCGTCCGCAAAGAGACCGTGCTCCAGGCTGGTTTCCGGAGGCATGGCAATGGCGTGTCCGTCCCGGACATAGTACTCGCGGCAGAGGCGCAGGCCCGCAGGCCCGTCCGCCAGGGCGATCTGCGCGACCCCCTGGTCCAGCGCGCATCCGCTGGTTTCGCCCGCGGAGCCGGGTACAGAGACGCCGGCTGCCCCCAGGGCGCTGTCTATGTCCTCCATGGGCCTGCCTACGGCAAGATGGATGAGCTGGTCTGTGCTGAGCGACCGGACGAGCTTGTCCGCCTCTGCCTGCAATGTCACGCGGGCCTGATCCGATCCGGCTGTTCCTGTTCCGGATTCACCTGCTGCCGCAGGTCTTTCTGTATTTTCTATTTTCACCGTCTCCACTCGGGACAGGTCCCAGGCCTGCAGGGGCAGGCCTTCGGGAAGGGCGGGCGTTCCGGGTTCTCCGGGCATGAAGGTTGTCCGGTGCAGCTCCTCCAGCTCTTCCCGGAGCGGGCACACCGGTGCGGTCAGGGCGAGCACTTTTTCTTCTGCAAGGGAGAGGGCCGCGCAGAGAGAACTGGTCCGCAGGGATCCGCCGATCCAGAGGCCGTAGAGGCCGGGCTCCAGGATCCAGGCGCTGCGGTCCTCCGCGTAGGAGGCCAGGTCTTCCGCAGTGAAGGTGAGGGGCAGTTCCTGGCTTTCGCCGGGGGCCAGGACCCTGGTTTTGGCAAAGGCGGCCAGGCGGCGCTTTTCTTTTTCAAGGGCGCCGTCGGGGAGGGAGACGTAGAGCTGGACGACCTCCCGGCCGCTGTATTCGGTGCCGGTGTTGGTGACGCGGGCCCTGACAGTGACCTGTCCGTCGGACTCCGTCTGCAGGTCCTTATTTCCACAGGATTCCGTCTGAAGGCCGGTCATCTCGATGGAAAAGGTGGTGTAGGAGAGGCCGTCGCCAAAGAGGTACCTGGCCGGAACACCGAAGCTGTCAAAATAGCGGTAGCCGACGTAGATGCCCTCCCGGTAATATGCCTTGTCCCTGACGGAGGCCATTTCCCGGAAAGAGGGCGCGGTCGGGTAGTCGTCGTAGTGCCGGGCCCAGGTGTCGGTCAGCTTTCCGCAGGGCGTGACGGCGCCCGTCAGGACATCCGCTACCGCATTGCCGCCCTCCATGCCGGGCTGGGAGATGTAGAGGACCGCCTCGATCTTGTCATATTTGTCCAGAAAGCCTAGGTCCACGACGCCCCCGGTGTTGATCAGGAGGATGACATGCCTGTACAGGCGGCAGATGTCCGCCAGGATGCTCTCCTCTTCGTCACTGAGCAGGTAGTCGCCGCCGCTGACTGTGCGGTCCGCGTTTTCCCCCGCGATCCTGCTGAGGACATAGACGGCCGTGTCCGCGTCGGTCGGGGTGACTTCCGGACCCGCGGGCAGATAGAAGGGGGTCGTCGAATAGGCATTGAAAAAATACATATTGGGATCGCCCGAATTGGCTTTCGCCAGGATCACGTCCCGCCAGGCCAGGCGGGCCTTATCATAGATCCGGTCGTATTCCCGGATCCAGTCCTCGGTGGTGATCTCAAATCCGGCTTCCCGCAGGCCCTCGTAAATGGTCACGCTGTGCCGCTCATTGACGTCGCCGGAGCCGGTCCCGCCCTTGATGGTCTGCGAGGCGCCCGCCCCGTAGAGGGCAAGACGGCAGCCCCTCTGCAGGGGGAGGAGGCTGTTTTTGTTCTCCAGGAGCACAAAGCCCTCTGCCGCCGCGCGGCGGGCGAGCGCCATGTGCCGGATCTCGTAATCCTGCAGCGCGTCGGAGGCGGTCCCGGGGAGCATGGCGGCTTTGATCTGTCTTGTAATCGTTTTACTCATATGATCTCCATCCTGTTTTTTGCATAGATGATGTCTGCGGCTCCTTTGGGAAAAGTTTGTAGAGGTGAAATCTTCCAGGGATGGCAGGAGGTTCGGGACGCATCCGCGGCACAACCCCCTGCAATAAAGGTGAATTCTTCCAGGGATGACAGAAGGTTAGGGAGTCCCGCGGCACAAACCCCTGCAAGTGACAGCCGCATCTTTTTTTCCGTTTCTACTTTACCACAAAAGCAAAAACTTGTATTCTGATAAAAGATTTCAGACACCGCATTTCGAACGCCGGATGCAGGAGACAGAAACAGGCGCCGAAAGCAGGCAGCGGTTTCCGGACGCCGGATCCGGACATTATATTCCGTATATTCCGGCGCCGGCATACTGTTACGCATACAGGCGTTTAGGCGGTGTAATTCAGACAGAAAAACAGACCCTGTTTTCAAACATCATTCTCAATAGAAAAACAAATGAGGAGGAAAACATGAACGAGAATATTATCAAGCGCAACGATCTGCTGGCAAAGAAGGTGATGAAGGGACTGGAGTCCCGCAACATGTCCGCCTATTACGCGAAGGACAAGGAGGAGGCGCTGAAGATCGCCCTGTCCCTGATCCCGGAGGGGAGCACAGCGACCATGGGCGGCGCTATGAGCGCCCATGAGATCGGCCTGCCCCAGGCCCTCGCGGACGGAAACTATACCTTTATTGACCGCGACAAGATGGAGGACAAGCGCGCGGCCATGCTGGCGGCTTATGATGCGGACTGGTTCCTTGTCAGCGCCAACGCCATGACCGAGGACGGCATCATCGTCAACATCGACGGCAACGCCAACCGCGTCTCCGCCATTGCCCAGGGACCCAAACATGTCCTCTTCATCGTCGGCATGAACAAGATCTGCGATGACGTCGACGGCGCCATGAAGCGCGCCCGCAACGTCGCCGCCCCGATCAACGCCCAGCGCTTCGGGCTCGACACCCCCTGCGCGAAGACCGGCTCCTGCATGAACTGCAAGTCCCCCGACACCATCTGCTGCCAGTTCCTGATCACCCGCTTCTCCAAACACCCCGGCAGGATCCATGTCATTCTGGTCAATGATTGTCTTGGCTTCTGAGCCCTCTTGCCCCCTCTCGTGAAAGCGATTTTGTGAAAAGTTTTATGAAAAAAGCATTTCGTGGAAAAAGCATAGTGATCTGCAGCGGGGCAGGGCTGTCCCGGCGGGGCGGAACCTGTGACTGAAGAATAGACCTGCACTCTCTTAAGAGACGCAGGTCTATTTATCTTATGCTTTTTTATGCCTTGATTCAAGGCATCATCCGGCACCCAAAAAACGCAAGCTTATTCCTGACAGGGGGCACACGTGAAGACTCACACGACTCTAAAGTCACGAGAATGCGCCGGTGTTTTTTCAATCGTACAGGTCGAAAAACCTGCAGGTAAAAGGAGATTTGATGAAAACAAATAACGAAACCCTCTGGTGGAAGAACGCAGTTGTATACCAGATCTATCCCCGCAGTTTTTGCGATTCCAACGGAGACGGGATCGGGGATCTGAACGGTATTACTTCCAGGCTGGACTATCTGAAAAAACTCGGTGTCGATATACTGTGGCTTTCGCCCGTCTATCAGTCCCCCGGAGATGACAACGGCTATGATATCAGTGATTACCGGGCGATCAACCCGGAGTTCGGCACCATGGAGGATTTTGACCGGATGCTGTCAGAGGCCCATGCCCGCGGGATCAGGATCGTGATGGACCTGGTCGTGAATCACACCTCGGATGAGCACGCCTGGTTCCGGGAGAGCCGGAGCAGCAGGGATAATCCCAGACGGGATTACTATATCTGGCGGGATGCAGACAGCAACGGGAATCCTCCGAACCGGTGGGCTTCCGCCTTCGGCGGTCCGGCTTGGGAATGGGACGAAACAAGCGGGCAGTATTACCTGCATCTATTTTCCCGCAAGCAGCCCGATCTGAACTGGGACAATCCTTCAGTGCGCGATGATGTTTTTGACATGATGAACTGGTGGTGTGAAAAAGGGATCGATGGCTTCCGCATGGATGTGATCAGCATGATCTCCAAGCCGGATGGACTGCCGGACGGGCCGGAGATGCCGGGCGGTTTCACCGCCTCCACCTGCTGCAACGGACCCCGCCTGCATTCCTATCTTCGTCAGATGAACGAGCGCGTTCTGTCCCGCTATCCCCTGGTAACAGTAGGAGAATGCCCCGGCGCAGGTGTAGAAGAGGCGGTCCTGTTCACGGATCCCTCACGCCGGGAGCTCAACATGGTTTTCCAGTTCGAGCATGTCAGCGGCAGCACGCAGGGCAGCACAAAATATGATAAATGGGACCGGCCTGCCCTGTCCATGCCGGAGCTGCGGCAAATCCTTTCCAAATGGCAGTATGGTCTTGAGGGAAGAGGATGGAACAGTCTTTATCTGGATAACCACGATCAGCCCCGGTGTGTCTCCAGATTCGGAAATGACTCGCCCCGCTACAGGGTCCTTTCGGCCAAGATGCTGGCTACCTGCCTGCATTTCATGAAGGGAACACCCTATATCTACCAGGGGGAAGAGCTGGGCATGACCAATGCCCGCATGTCGGAAATCGGCCAGTACCGGGACATTGAGAGTCTGCAGACCTATGATTTTCTGACGCGGCAGGAGGGGCTGCCGGAGGAAACGGTCATGGGATACCTGCAGGCAGTCAGCCGCGACAATGCCCGTACACCCATGCAGTGGGACAGCAGCCCCAATGCCGGATTCTCAGACGGCACACCCTGGATCGGCGTCAATCCCAACTACACAGAGATCAATGCAGCTGCACAGATGGACGATGAGAACTCTGTCTTTGCCTACTACCGGGAACTGATCCGCCTGCGCCACACTTTGCCGGTCATGGTGGAGGGCCGCTTCGAACTCCTGCAGCCGGACGACAAACAGGTTTTCGCCTATATGCGCACCGGATCGGGTGAAAAAGCGAGAGATAAACAGGAGTGCGGAAAAGAAGGAAACTGCAGACCGGAGGACCGGCTTCTCGTCTTCTGCAATTTCACCCGGGAGACGGCTCCGCTCCCGGCAGAAGTATCTGAGGCGCTTGAAGCGGGGGCATCACGGCTCATCGGCAATTATCCCGGTCTTCCGGAGGGGCAGCTGCGGCCTTATGAAGCACTTGTTTTGCGGGACAGAAAAGATGGATAGAAAAACTTTGAAAGCGGCTTTTATTAAATCGATTCCGGTCATGGCGGGCTATGTCGTCCTGGGGACCGGGTTCGGGATCCTCCTGCGGGAGAGCGGGTACGGACTGGGCTGGGCCCTGGCCATGAGTCTCTTTATTTACGCGGGCTCCCTGCAGTTTGTCGGTGTCAGTATGCTGGCGGCGGGAGCGTCCCTGATCACGGGGATCCTGACCAGTATCATGGTCAATGCCAGGCATCTTTTTTACAGTATTTCCATGATCGAGCGCTACCGGGACGCGGGACCCTTCAAGCCCTACATGATCTTCGGCCTGACGGACGAGGTCTACACCCTGCTGGTGGACGGGACCGCTCCGGAGGGCTCTGATCCGCAGTTTTTCCGCTTTCTGGTGACCTTGTTCTGCCATTGCTACTGGGTCAGCGGAAGCGTTCTGGGGAGTGTGCTGGGAACCGTGCTCCCCTTCAGCACGGAGGGCATCGAATTCTCCATGACGGCCCTCTTTATCGCGGCCTTCACCGGCCAGTGGCTGGAGAGCGGCGACCATATACCGGCGCTGACAGGCCTTCTGGCGACCCTGATCTGCCGTGTCGTGTTCGGCCCGGGCAGGTTCCTGATTCCCGCAATGGTACTCATCACGGCGGTCCTGACCCTGCTTCGCGGCAGGCTGGATCTTCCTGCCGGCGAAGAGACGAAGGGTGCGGCCGGCGCAGAAAACGGCGGTTTTTCAGGTGAGAGCCAGGTTTTGACGGAACAGGCAGCAGCCGGGATTCCGGAGACAGAGGAGGTGGGCGCATGATCTCAAATACGCACGCGGCCCTGCTGGTCGCAGCCATGTCCATTGTCACGATCCTGCTCCGTTTTCTTCCTTTTCTGATCTGGTCGGGAAAAAGAAAGACCCCGCCCTATATTCTGTACCTGGGCAGGGACCTGCCGCCTGCCATCATCGGCATGCTGGTCATTTACTGCCTCAAGGACATTTCCTTTGCGGCGGCGCCCTTCGGGGCTCCCGAGCTGATCGCAGGCGTCTGTGTCGTGTGCCTGCAGGTCTGGAGACGCAATTCCCTCATTAGTATTCTGGGAGGAACCCTGATCTACATGCTGCTTGTACAGTGTGTGTTCTGAAAAGTGAATGACCCACCGCCTACGCATACGCTTAGAGGCGGGGGCTTCGCGCCGCTTACGCGGACACTGGGCAGACACTTGCCCGCTGTCCCGTTTGACCGG